>NZ_CAWMYC010000078.1:0-2724 GCF_963872035.1 Scytonema sp. HK-05 | reverse complement strand
CGTTGCTGACGACTTTTTCGACTGTGACTGGATAGCGATGCAGTTCTTGAATGATGCGTTGAACTTCAGATGCGGGTGTTTGGGATTTGATGACGACAATCATTTTGTTTTCCTCGTAAAATAGTTTTGGTTTCTTCTTTGTATCTTTGTCCGCCGTAGTTTGGGGGCGTTTTCAACTCGCTTTTTCGCTTCTGAATTTTTATAGGGGTTAGGCTTGAAGACTTATGCTGGTCCTTTTGCTTTTTTGGAAAAAATTTTGAAAGTTTACAGGTAAGAAGGCTGAAAGCCCAGTCCAGAGCGTGTGGGGATAACACAGCAAATCTTAGTCTGCAAGAAAAGACACTTGCAAAACGAGTCAGGAGCCACAATGGCTCCTGACTCCTAAATTCTTCCTTATCAATAATTCCTCTAACCGAACCTATCGCGCAATTCAATTGAATGAAGTAATTATTTATCTGTGTCCATCTGTGTCCATCTGTGGTTCATTATTTCTTTGTGTACCTTACTCCAGGTTCTTACCGCTATAGGTGGTCGATGTTTCAACTTCGATACACTCAATCTTATTTCGTTTTTCCTTTCTAGGCAGAGTGCAGACTTGTTTTTCTAGTTTTTCACAACTTAGTCTCTTTGAAGCGATCGCTTGACTATCGGCGCTTAGTCTCTGTATATATACGTTGAATTAGTGAAAGTTAATGCAAGTTGGACGAACCATGAGGATTGGCAGATTTGTGTGAGTGAATTGGCGAAAAGTGACGGGCTTTGAGGATTGCTGCTATCAAACATGCGTAAGCTAGACAGCCTATCAAAGCTAAGAGTAAATTACCGATGAGAAAATCTAGCTTTTGTTCCTTTTGCAACTCAGAGACTACAGCCCCAAGGGTATGTAGAACTGCTGAAGTCAGATAGCCGATTCCTGCAAGCTGCCAACCCTTGGAAGGTTTCATTGCACTCAATCCAATAAAGTAGCCGAAGTAGCCACTGTATGCCACCTGTCCAGAAATATCTCCTAAAATTAGGGGAATTAAAAGTGTTAATCCGGCAAAATTACCTTTGCTTTGGGTGACTTCATTCACTGACATCAAACTCTCTACGAGTGCAAATCCAGTGGCAGATGCCGTCGCTAAAAGGATTCCATCAATAGGTTCCCATACCCCAATCAGTTCGCGCTTAGGTGATGAGAGTAGCCTGGCTAGCAAGTAAACTAATAGCACCGGCAATATTTTGAAAAGTTCTTCTAATAACCCTGCTTTGAAAAATTCCTTAGAAATTATCGTAAAAATATTCTCATGTTCTTTCAACAAACTTACTGGTAAAAGGTCGGAAAAAATATGTGTAAATTCATGAAAGCCATTCAAAAGTGGCAGACTAGTAGCCAGACCTACGCTAACTAGCAACCACCAGGGCTTATGCTTATGACAGAGTTTGTGGATAACGTAGTGACTGGCAACAGCTAGATAAGCTGCTAAGATGTAGAGGAAGTAATTACTATCTCGAGTAGCTAACATTGCTACTACGAATATCACGGTAATAATACCCGGAATCAGCAAACCGCTTTGGTGTAAATCCAGTTTTCTCGAGACAACAGGAAATAAATCTGTCAGGCTAATAAAGCTAGCTGCTTGACACTCCAAGATGAATTCTGGACCATTACCACCAATTTTGATGCGGTCATGCACTTGCAAAATTTGAGAACCCTGTAAGCGCTGATTATTGACATAAGTGCCGTTACGGCTCCCCAAATCGCATATCTCCCAAACAGGCATACCGCTTGGAGATTGAGACGAGAGGGCGGAAATCTTCACATGCTCACGCGAAACGTCCGGGTATTGCGTAGAATCTAAAACAATGTCACAACGATTATAATCACGTCCAATGACTATTGGTTTCTCAGGGAAAATTGGGTACTGAACCTGTTCAGAGTCACTGGCTGTACTAGGATGAATTTGTGTTAAGAAACTCTTATAACGGTGTTGTCCTGTCATCAAATGATTCCTCAGGTTGTGTCTTTTATCAAGAAAAATGCTATGATTATACAATAGTTATAAATTGTAAAGTTTTAGAAAAGAAATTTGCTGCCACTATACATAGCTTTCAACTCGTGCTTTTCTGATGGCTGATTTTGACTTTAAGCATAAGTTACCACGGCAATCTTGAATGTAACACTGGGCTCTTCCGTGATGATTTTCCAAGTAGATGTAGAATATATCTGCGCGTTAAGCAGAGAGTTTTTGATTGTCACCAAGCCGCTGGCGCATTGCTTGGGGCAAAAGGGCTGCTCCCTTTGTGAAGTATAAAAGAACTCGTTGTGTGATGGCACAGAGTGCGCCCCGCAGGGGCATCGCTAAATCTCTATGAGCAAAAAGCATTGATTCATCCCATACTGCACTTGTTCAAGGGATATTGAATCTTCATGCGCCAATACCGTGAATTTCATATCAGGATGATTAAAGAATCATGGGTAAGCAAATCAATCAACGAATTGGTGTCACCGTGAAATTACCTACCCGTTACAAACCACACACAATCTTTGCAATTTAAACACCCACATTCAAAGGGGCTTTGTCAGCAAAAGCAGTCGCATTTGTGAAGGCAGATTTTGTTCCACGTCCGAAGAATTGAGCAAGAGGAGCAATTTCTTGCATCAGTTCGATAAAATCGCCAGGTGTCAAAGACTGAGGACCATCTGAAAGTGCTTTGGCGGGGTTGGGGTGAACCTCAATCATC
>NZ_CAWMYC010000077.1:0-2771 GCF_963872035.1 Scytonema sp. HK-05 | reverse complement strand
CGAATAGCTTGAGTCAACCGCTTGTTCCTGGTGGTCAGGTGACGCTGATTGTGATAATTAGTGTTGCGTTGGTTTTGATCGGGAAACAAGTTGTGTCAATGTGGGGTTTATTTGAACACTGATTATTTGGAGTAACGTACCTGTTAGAGCGTCGAGCAAGAAAGAAATGTTGACAAAAAAAGATAGTAATAGTATCGGTGGTAGTGAAAACAAGGAATTAGAGGAAGCGATCGCTAACCTACCTGAGTTCTCTGGCGTGGGTTAAACGACAACCGTCCCAAAAACCTCATCAGGTCAAAAATTTACCTTTGTAATGCAGTTGAATCTTCTATTCTTATCTTTAAAGATGCACTCTTATTTTGTGAAAGGAAAATATTGGCTTTTTCTTTATGACTTTTGCTAACAAAAAAGAAACTTTGCCTCCCGGTAGTTTTGGTTTCCCTCTTCTTGGAGAAACACTTAGTCTGATAAACGATTCAAAGTTTCTCGAGAAAAGGCAAAAACTCTATGGTCCAATTTTTAAAACTAAAATATTTGATCGTCCAACAGCTGTCATGGTTGGTTATGAAGCCAATCAATTCATTTTTTCCAGTCATGCAGATCATTTTTCCACTGAAGGCTGGCCAGATAACTTCAAAGCTTTGTTTGGCAAGCAGGCTCTTATATTTCAAGAAGGGGAAGAACACCGACGCAGTCGCAAGCTGCTGATGCCGACCTTGCATGGTTCAGCGCTTGCCAATTATCTCGCTACTATTGAAGAGATTTCTCTCACCTATCTACGAGCCTGGGAACAAATGGAAAGCGTGACTTGGTTTCCAGAGCTAAGGAAGATGACGATTGAGATTGCTTGCCAACTATTGCTTGGAAGTAAATCTCGAGAGGATAATGAGCGATTATGTCAGTGGTTTCTAGAAATTACTAAAGGACTATTATCGTTACCAACTCCTTGGTCTTGGACTCCCTTTGGTAGAGCTCTCCAAGCCCGTAAGCAAACTCTAGCTTATATCGAACAAGCTATGGATTTACGGAGAAAATCGCCTACCAAAGATGTATTGGGAATGTTGATGGAAACAAAAGATGAAAACGGTAAAGGTTTGAGTGACGATGAAATAAAATCTCAAGCTTTTTCTCTTTTTATTGGAACAATTGCTAATACGGCATCAATGTTGACCAGCTTATGCATGGTACTCGCTCAGCACCCAGATATTTTGGCGAAAGTTAAAGATGAGCAACAACAAATAGTTAACGAATCTCCTTTAACTCTTGAAAACCTGAAACAGATGGTCTACCTTGATCGGGTTTTAAAAGAAATTGAGCGCTGTTACCCGCCAATCCCCTCAGGTTACCGGAGAGTACTCAAACCTTTCGTATTTAAAGACTATTACATACCGCAAGGCTGGAATGTAATGTATTCTATGATCGGTACTCACAAAGACAGCCGAATTTACTCCGAACCAGAGCGCTTTGACCCAGATCGTTTTGCTCCAGAACAAATAAGTAATAAAACTGTAGACTATAGTTTAGTTGGATTTGGAGGAGGAACACATAGCTGTATAGGAATAGCTTTCGCCAAAACACTTATTAAAGTGTTTGCTTCGCATCTATTAAGAAAATATAATTGGGAATTGCTACCAAACCAAAACTTAACTTTCGAAGTTATCCCAATTTTGCATCCTCACTCTGGTCTAAAAGTTAAAATCTACAAAGTATGATTCTGTTTAGCTTTTTAAAGCCCAAAGATGACTTATGCCGATTTTTTTGACTTTTGCAAGAAGTCTAATGTTGTCGATAGCTAGGCATATTCGTCTGTATTGAAGTCAGCAAAAGCCTCCTCACGAGTTGCGCGTCAATTAAGGTACTCCACAGCGGACTCAAAAGCGATTTACGATGTTATTAGAATGATGTGATGAAAGACATGACATTTTAAGGGTAGTCTCTACTTGCTAGGCGGTGGTAATACAATTGGTGGATAAAATGGTAAATAACAAAGGATTAATTTTTAAGCTGCTTTTGATTACGAAATTGCAGGGGTGTCAGCCCCTTCGGGGAAGTCAAAAGTCAAAAGTCAAAAGTCAAAAGTCAAGCCAGCATATTTTTTGAAGAACTTGCTAAAGTTGGTGGGTTCGTCAAATTGTAAATTATGGGAAATCTCAGCAATATCTAATTCCGTATGAGTTAAAAGGCTCTTAGCCTCCAACAGAATACGCTCAACTATAAAGCTACGGGCTGTCTTACCTGTGCCTTGCTTTATGACATCGTTTAAGTGATTAGAGGTAATGGACTTGGCAAATGTTCCTCTGCCTTATAACGCCCCTTCGCCGAATAATTATCTACACAAGTAATACCACTAGTTAATTCTTTAATCCCTTTACGAATAGTATTTATATCCCACCCCAACTCTTTTTGAGCTAGTAATTGTCGCAGTACCTAACTCTGCTACAACTTGTGCTTGAAAACGCCGCCTTTGAGTTGGCTTGCTGTTTCCTTGAACAATTTTTTGACTGAATCAGTTAATTCTATCGACACTCCGAATACCCAAAAATTTCCCTCATAATTGAATTTACTACGAAAATGGGGAAGGAGAAGCAGCCGTACTCAATACGAAGCTTAAAACCCTTGTTTTACCGATAAAAGCTAAGAAAAGCGATGTAACTTTATTGCGCTGCTTTTGACTAAGCTCTGGGTTCTACGGAGAGGTGCAAGATCTGAGTCAAGCAGATTTTTCTGCCAAAATCTCTATATTTTATAAATAAAGTTAATGCATATATTAA
>NZ_CAWMYC010000076.1:0-2798 GCF_963872035.1 Scytonema sp. HK-05 | reverse complement strand
CTCGTTACCAGGTTCAACCTGGTAACGAGATATTAGAGCCTCTGGCTCTTGTTGCGTGCAAGATCTGAACTTATAAACATTTATTTATCATACTTTTGAAATAAGTCTTTTGATAATTAATAACTGATTGGGTTATTTATAAAGTACTCATAAACTCTATGGTTATAGTAAGAAAAATTGATATTAACAGTAACTTATAGACAAAATAAGAAAATCCAATTTTTCTTTTCACTCGTTTTAATGAATTTTCTGTAAAAATAATAAAATATAAAAAGCATCTTTATGAAGAGGGGAATTATCTATGGGTTTGATGGAAGGTCTATTCCTAACGTTGATAAACGCTGTCGCTTGTATTGCTTTTCCCAAATTATTGTCTGTCATTTTAACTTTCAAAAATCAACGCACTGAAGCAGTACAGACTACGGTGTCCTCAAACAATGCAAAATCTAAGGTGCCAAGTTTTCCCTATTAAATAAGAAATAAGCAACTCCAGATGCACACCAAACCGTTTGTGTGCATTTGTGTCTATCTGTAATTATTTTTGAATCTGATTCAGATCAACCCAGTTTTTGTGAGAAACTGGGTTTTTAATTGCAAAAATGGTCTACAGTCCAACAGAGACTTGTGCATCTTTGAGATTGGCACGGCGATGGAAAAAGTAAAATCGTTTAAACCGCTGAACTTATTTGAATACGAACAGTTAGCTACTAAGTGCCTGTCTCAAATGGCTTTGGACTACTATGCTAGCGGTGCTTGGGATGAAGTGACATTGCGGGATAACCGGGCTGCTTTTGAAAGATTTAAGCTTCGTCCGCGAGTGCTAGTAGATGTGAGCGATCGCAACCTAGCAACCAAAGTCTTAGGTCAACCGCTGGAAATGCCTCTGTTTATTGCTCCGATGGCATTTCAATGTCTTGCCAATCCACAAGGAGAAGTTGCCACGGCAAGAGCAGCAGCATCCGCTGGTGTTGGCATGGTGTTGAGTACTCTTTCTACCAAAAGTATAGAGGAAGTGGCGGCAGTGTGTCACGACACAAATCTTCATACTCCGCAATGGTTCCAGCTTTATATACATAAAGACAGGGGATTAACTCGTGCTTTGGTAGAAAGGGCTTATGCTGCAGGCTATAAAGCACTTTGTATCACTGTAGACGCTCCTGTGTTGGGACGACGCGAACGAGACAAACGGAATGAGTTTGCTTTGCCAGTAGGTATGCAACTGGCTAATCTGACAACTCTCTCGGGGTTGAACATTCCCCACGAACAGGGGGAATCTGGATTGTTTACTTATGTTGCCGAGCAACTTAACCCTGCTGTAACCTGGGATGATTTGGAATGGCTTGAGTCTTTATGTCCGCTTCCCTTGGTACTGAAAGGAATTTTACGGGGAGATGATGCGGCTCGTGCCGTGGAGTGTGGAGCTAAAGCTATTGTTGTGTCTAATCATGGCGGTCGTCAATTAGATGGAGCGATCGCATCTCTTGACGCTTTAGCTGAAGTGGTAGAAGCTGTGGATGGACGCGCTGAAGTGTTGTTGGATGGAGGTATTCGCAGAGGTACTGATATTCTTAAAGCTTTAGCATTGGGAGCAAAAGCTGTACTTTTGGGACGTCCTGTGTTATGGGGATTAGCCGTAGCAGGAGAAGCTGGTGTTGCTCATGCGATCGAAATTCTGCGAGATGAGCTAGATGTGGCTATGGCGCTGAGTGGTTGTGCGAGTGTGGAAAAGATTGACTCTAGTTTGTTATTGCGCGAAAAGCACCGCTGTGCATAATAAATGCGCTGGGTTACTGGGATAAAAATTTTAGGGTAATTTTACTCAATCTCAACAATAGTTTCCGGTAATTTGCTGAGGACGGCTTTAAGAGCAAAGGTTAGATTCGAGCAAGAGCAAAAGTCTTTGTAACCATACTATGAGAGAGATATTCGATCTGTTTTTTAGCAATTCTCCGAATAGGCAAGGAGATCGCAAGCTACAACAAGGAGACTTTGAGGGGGCAATTCAGCAATACAATCAGGCGTTGTCTCTGAATCCAAATGATGTTGTGTCTTACGGGCAGCGAGGTTATGCATTTGCTTTGCTGGGAGACGACAAAAGAGCAATAGAAGATTACAATCAAGCACTTCGCCTAGCTCCATCTGCTGCTGCTGTTTATAGCAACAGAGGCATCTCTCGTGAGGCACTTGGAGATGTAAAAGGAGCTATTGAGGATTACAAGCGGGTGCTGTACATCGATTCTTCAATACCTCAAGCTCATTTCCAACTTGGAGTTGCTTATGTAAAGCTGAAAAATTACGATTATGCAGTTAGAGTTTTAAATCGTGCTATTGCACTCCATTCAAAATATATTCCTGCATACGCTTTTAGAGGTCTTGCGTATGCCGGATTAAATAGATATGAAGAAGCTCTTAAAGATTACGCTCAGGCAATTCGTTTCAAATCTGATTATGCAAAAGCTTATAAGTTTCGAGGTCTAACTCGTATAGAAATGGGAGATAATTCAGGGGCTATAGAAGATTTACAAAAAGCTGCTGGACTCTTTTTTAATCAAGGGCAGACTGCGGAACATCAAGAAATAGTAGTTTTAATCAAAAAAGTTCAGCAAGGTTAGATTAATATTTTTAGCCAAGACCCCATAGACCTCTGCCTAGCCGTGACATTATAGGGTGGGCATCCTGCTTACCCTAATGACTATCATTAGACTTCTTGGAAAAAAAAGTCTAAAAAAATGAATAGACTTCTTGCATTCATTCCAAAAAAAAGAATAATTAACCACAGATGGACACAGATGGACACA
>NZ_CAWMYC010000075.1:0-3115 GCF_963872035.1 Scytonema sp. HK-05 | reverse complement strand
TTTTCTTTTTCCATACCATAAGTTGGGGGCTTGTACCTTTTTCTTTCTGGTCAAGGTCAACCCACCAAAGTTCAAAAAGAAGGACAATCGCCAAACAGCACGGTTTAGAAAAGGTGGGTTTTCCATTAAAAATGAGAAAGTTTACCTTGCCAAAATTGGTTATATTAAAACCAAGTGGTCGCGTCCACTGCCATCTGAACCTAGCTCAGTAACGGTAATTAAAGACCGAGCAGGGCGTTATTTCTTGAGCTTTGTTGTAGAAATTCAACCCGAATTCAAGCCTGCTCAAAATCAAGCAGTAGGCATTGATTTAGGACTCAGAACTTTTGCTGCACTCTCTAATGGAGAGAAGGTATCCAGCCCAGATTATTCGTGCCTAGAGCGCAAGATTAGACGGTCACAGCGCAAGTTATCGCGTCGCCAAAAAAATTCAAAACGACGTGAGCGAATGCGTCTCAAGGTGGCGAGACTCAAAGCCAAGCTAAGAGACATACGCAAAAATTTCTTGCATAAGTTATCAACCAAAGTGGTAAACGAAAACCAAGTTATTGCTTTGGAAGACTTGAATGTGTCCGGAATGGTGAAAAATCGCTGTCTATCACGGGCAATAAGCACTGCGCTGGATGGCGAGAATTCAGGACAATGTGTCAAGCCAAATCAGACAAATTCGGGCGCGAGTTTGTTGTCATTAGTCGATGGGAACCAACCAGTCAAACTTGTTCTGATTGTGGCTACCAATGGGGCAAGCTTGATTTGTCTGTTAGAGAGATTGTCTGCGTGAACTGCGGCAATCACCACGACAGAGACGATAATGCTTCCAAAAATATAGAGAAAGTCGGGGTAGGGCATACCCACGACTCTAAACGGGCAGGGAGGGAGTGTAAGACCGAAGTTTCGGCAGTTCCCGCTGAGCTGTCAACCCATATTCAGTACGAGCAGTTAAAACTGTTCGACTGGTAGGAAATCACCGTCTCTTATAGGGCAGTGAGGATGTCAATAATTACTTGCTATTTAAAATGCGAAAGTTACGGGCTTGCTGTTCCAACCTGGCGGCGAGGCGATCGCAAACCCGGTTACACAATTCAAAAATCATCTCATCTTCCACCCGGTAGTAGGCACAAGTTCCTTCACTGCGGCGGCTGAGGATTCCTGCTTGCCACATTACCTTCAAATGTTTTGACACATTAGCCTGAGAAGTCTGTGTTGCCTCTACCAGTTCTTGCACACATTTTTCTTCATCCCGCAGCAAATGCAACAGCCGTAGGCGCATGGGTTCACTCAAGAGGCTGAAGTATTCAGCTACTTGTTGCACAACTTCTGGCGGTACAGGCAACGCTTGTTTCATCAGGTTAGATCCGTAAGGACTCAACTAAAAAGTTTATAACGAGGTATCGTTATATAGATTAATACTTAATCAGGGTTAATTCGCATCAAAGGCTGACCATATTCCACAGGTTCACCGTTTTGAACGAGAATTTCTATCACTTGTCCGGAGACTTCTGATTCGATTTCATTCATCAGTTTCATGGCTTCGATAATACATACTGTTTGACCGCTTCTGACGCGATCGCCCACTTCCACAAATGGTGATTCGCTAGGACCAGGAGCGCGATAAAACGTTCCCACCATTGGGGAAGGGATGTCAACGAATTTCTGTTCTATGAGTGAGGGAACAGTCAGTGGCGGTACACTCACGCTATTGCTGTCAAAAACGCGAGTTGGCGGGGTTTGGGTGACGGTTGGAGGCGGTCCCACCGCATACGCAGGTGGTGGAACTGGCGTCAGTTCCGAACCAACCGCGCCTAATGCCGCTTGAGGTGCTGACAAAATTTGATGAGTGCTGACCGCCTTACGAACCGTTAGCTCAAAATCGTCACTTTTGAGTGTGACTTCTGCTATATCAGTTTGTGCAATAGTTGTCAACAGTTGGCGGATTTCATTAAAGTCCAATGGCACAGCTTTTCTGACCTCATGCAATTAGGTAGTAGATAGACTTTATCCGTGAAGTGAATTTGCTCGTCAGGCAGGGATGTAAATCCCTGTTATAAATGAAAATAGGGATTTGCATCAAGAGGTGAGAAGAAAGTTACTCCCTGCCAAGGTATGTGTCGTTACGGGTGTCTATACGGATGCGTTCTCCTTGGGAAATAAACAGAGGAACCATGACCATTGCTCCTGTTTCTACAGTTGCAGGCTTGGAACCACCAGTTGCAGTATCACCCTTGACACCTGGATCTGTTTGCACAATTTCCAACACGACAGAGTTAGGCAGTTCTACTTCTAGAACTTGGTCGTCCCAGCGAACGACGTTGACTTCCATACCTTCTTTGAGGTATTTTACGCGCTCGCCAATCTGCGCTGCGCTCAATCTGCCTTCTTCGTAGGTTTCCATATCCATAAAGACGTATTCATCGCCTTCTTTATAGGTATGCTGCATCGTGCTTTTTTCCAGGTTGGCTTGCGGAACTGTTTCGCCGGCGCGGAACGTTCTTTCTACCACACTGCCACTTTGGGCATTTTTCAGTTTTGTGCGTACAAAAGCAGAGCCTTTACCTGGCTTGACGTGGAGGAATTCCACAACTCGCCACACAGACCCATCTAATACTATCGAGACACCAGGTCGAAAGTCGTTACTGGAGATCATGAAACTTTCAGAATTTGGAAGACAATCGGGATTTATTTTAACCCCCAATAGCAGTAATTAGTCATTCCTCATGAGTTATTAGTTATTAGTACTCACTCAAAAGTCAACACTCAAGAGCCAAAAATTATTCTCCTCGTCTGCTCTGGTGCTTCCACCTAAGCGTTTGATTGCAACACACTGCTAGCTGGTGCGGCTGAAAAAGATAGCAGCAATGATAATTAACCCTAAAAGCGCCAAAGGTACCCAGAGGTTAGGGATATCTGACAAACTCATAAAATTCAAAATAAAAATTAAAAATTATTTTATTTATATTCTGTAAGTACCTACAAAATACTACAACGAAACATCTAAACTGACTCACTCCAGAGTGCTGACACAAAAAAATATTTATTCTGACAGCTTGTTCAGAAATTTTCCTAATACCAATTCTTTATGAAGATGCATAGAATATTAAAAAACGAACCGCCAAGA
>NZ_CAWMYC010000074.1:0-3877 GCF_963872035.1 Scytonema sp. HK-05 | reverse complement strand
AGGCTTTTGAAACTGTTAATTTGAGTGACATAATTGGCTGGTTTAAACATTGTGGCTATTGTATTGCATTCAAGTGAGAACCGCTATAATTCCTTGAGAGCGATAGTAACGAACTCTCTCACGAATCGTTTTTTCGTCGGCATTATTGGTAACTTGGTAGCGACTTAAATAAATTCCTCTAATGACTTTTTTCTCCCAAGGGGTTTGTGGTAATGCTGTTGTTTGAGGTGTTCTTGTTTTAGGGAAAGGTTGTTTATTATTGGGAGTGAGATTTGAAGGGCTTGATAAGGAGGGAGTGGGAGTTAAATAAATATTTGGGTTGACAGTTGAAGTAGGAGTTGGAATCGGATTTAAGAAAGGAATATTTATTTGTTGAATTTTCGCTAAAAACTTGCTGATGTCTAGATTGCTTTTCTGGCTAAACCACCAATAACCACCTCCGAAAATAACAAGAATTAGAGATATCGGTATATTTAAGCATCCACATCCATTTGGTTGTTTCTTTTGGCTCGACATAATAATATGATGATTGACTGGTGAGTTTGATTTATATAAGTACTTCAGTGTAAATAATTAAAGGCTTCGCCGTGAGCTTAGCGGACTTCGGCGTGAGCGCTCAGTCGAACGCTCGAGTGAGCCTCGCCGAACTCCGAACGGTATGTAGTAAGCCCTTTAGCGCTAAAGGGCTTACTACAAGCTAGTTTCCAAGCTTTACTTTTCTTTATATAGTTTAATTTTGTTTAATTTTTTCTCGCCTACTTACTTAAGCGCTTTAACGAAGACATTTTCATCTTTCCACTATTCCTGCAAGAGGTCTATTTTTGATACGGTGTTCTAGAGCCAGACTAATGGCAATAAACAGTACAGTCAAACCCTGAATAGCGTAAACCACAGTCACTGGAACTCCCGCACTGCGCTGCATCACATTCGCACCACTGCGAAGCGCACCAAAAAACAGGGAAGTCAGCACGACACCGAAAACACTACCACGACTGAGAAATGCGATCGCGATCGCATCAAACCCATAACCAGACGAAACTTGTTCAAACAATCGATATTTTAAGCCCATCACTTCAGTTGCACCCGCCAACCCAGCTAAACCACCCGCCAACGCCATCACCAACATAATGGTGCGTTCTACAGAAATACCACTATAACGGGAAGCAATAGGGTTAAATCCTACGGCAGCGATTTGGTAGCCTATGGGTGATAGTACTAGCAAAACCCATACAATGACTGCTGCAAGTAACGCCAGTAAAATCCCCGCATGGGCGAGACTCCCCGGTAAAATAATTGGTAGTTGAGCAGATTTAGCAATCAATGGTGAATAAGGACTAGGCGCACCCGGTTGCTTCAAGGGGTTCTGAACGAGGTAACCAATAAAGTTAAAGGCGATATAGTTCAATAGCAACGTGGTGATCACCTCATTTATCCCGCGTACCGCCTTGAGATAACCTGGAATCAAACCCCAAACTGCACCAAAAAGAAACCCTGCAAGCAATGCCAATGGTACATGAATCACACCAGGTAATCCCTGCACGTACAACCCTATCAACGCACTCCCCAAAGCACCCAGGTAAATTTGCCCTTCCCCACCGATATTAAATTGACCTGCACGCAAAGCCACCAATACCCCTAAACTGGTTAACAACAGCGGTACTATCTTGGTAACAGTGTTGCCAAATCCAAAGTAGGTAGAAAGAGATTCTTGAAACAAAGCCGTATATGCTGCGATGGGATTTGCCCCAGCAAGTAAGATCAGAATTGCACCAACGAGTAACGCCGATGCGATCGCAATTAGGGGAGGTAAGATTGGTAGCAGCAGAGGTTGAATCCGATTCGTTGTAGTCATTTGAATTTTACATTTTTGAATTTTGAATTTTGTAGACGCCCGAAGGGCGGCTTCCCGCAGGGTATTTTGAATTCCTTACCTTCCCCCAGCCATCAAAAACCCGATTTCCTCCACAGTCGCCGTCGTTGCATCCAAAACACCCACAAACTCACCCCTGTACATCACCGCAATGCGATCGCTTATTGCCATAACTTCCTCCAATTCGGTAGAAATGTACAAGATAGCCGCACCGCGATCGCGTTGGGCTAACAACTGCAACTGTACTGCTTGTGTCGCCCCCACATCCAGCCCCCGCGTTGGTTGCATAGCTACTATTAACATTGGTTCTCTCGCCAGTTCCCGCGCCAGCACTACCTTTTGCTGATTTCCCCCCGAAAGCTGACTGACTTTCACACCTTCACTTGTCGCCCGGATATCAAATTCTTGCATTGCAGACTTAGCATTATTGCTGATTGCTTCCTTCTGCAACAAAAAGCGACGACAAAACGGCAATTTTCTAAAAGCTTTCAAAATGAGATTTTGAGCAATATTGAACTGCAACACCAAACCCATTTTTTGCCTATCTTCCGGGATGTACCCCACCCCCCGAACTTCAGGGAAGTTCCGTGTCAGTTCAATTTTTCCACCCTTGACAGTTCGCACACCAGTGATTGCATCTGCTAATTCTCGCTGTCCATTACCATCTACACCTGCAATTCCCAGAATTTCTCCCGCCCGCAGTTCAAAAGATACATTGCGGACAGCGATCGCACCCCTGTCATCCTCAACTTGTAAATTTTGCACTGACAAAACCACGTTTCCAGGGGAAGCAGGAGTTTTGCCCAACTGTAAAGCCACCTCTCGCCCTACCATCAATTCCGCTAACTGCTGCGGCGTCGCTTCTTTGGTTGTCGTATTTGCTACTACCTTTCCCCGTCGTAACACAGTTACTGTATCGCACAGGTTCATAACCTCATCCAATTTGTGGCTGATAAAAATAATTGTGTGTCCATCTGCTGCGAGTTGTCGCAAAATAGCAATTAATGATTCTACTTCCGGCGGTGTTAGCACTGCGGTGGGTTCATCAAGAATCAACAATTTTGCTTTCCGGTAGAGAACTTTGAGAATTTCTACTCGCTGTTGCGCCCCTACTGGTAGATTTCCTACTTTAGCAGCAGGGTCAACTGTTAATCTATAAGCTTGGGATAAAGCAGCGATTTCTTGTTGTTTTTTACGCAGATTTAAACGCCAGTGATTCAATGTTCCTAGGATGATGTTTTCTGTTACAGTCAACTGGGGAACTAGCATGAAATGTTGGTGAATCATGCCAATGCCTAATTGAATTGCTGCACTTGATGAAGATATTTTTACTGGTTTTTCTTGTAGATATATTTGACCTGCTTCAGGTTGATAAAGACCACTAATAATGTTCATTAAAGTGGTTTTACCTGCCCCATTTTCGCCTAGAATGGCGTGAATTGTTCCTGGTTCAACAGTGAGGTTGATGTTGTCATTGGCAATGAATGAGCCAAAGCTTTTGCTAATTCCTTCTAAGCGTAAATAAGACATATATTGAACTGCACTAGGCAAGAGAAAAGGCAGAGAAAAACCTCACCCCCCAGCCCCCTCTCCGCAAGCAGAGAGGGGGAGTATTTTTTCCCTCCTCGCTTGCGGAGAGCAGCGCCGTGCGGTGAGACAGAGAAAGCAGGCGGGTTTCCCGCGCCCTGGGGACTGCGTAAGCGCAAAGCGTGCCGCTAGGCATACGCGTAGCGTCTCCGTGCCTCCTGTCTCCTGAGCCCTTCGGGCACGGCTTGAGGCCGAACGGAGACGCTGCGCGAACGGAGGAGCTTTGCAAACGCGTAGCCTGCCGAAGGCATAGGAGATACCCGAAGGGGGGTTCCCCCCGCCCGTGCGACTGCGGAGAAGGGGTTAGGGTTGGGGTCACACTGATGTATTTTCAAGTTAGATAGGAACGAAAAATATAGCGTAATTCAATTGAATGAAGTAATTATTTATCTGTGTCCATCTGTGTCCATCTGTGGTTCA
>NZ_CAWMYC010000073.1:0-3894 GCF_963872035.1 Scytonema sp. HK-05 | reverse complement strand
CTTCAGTGCGGAGCAAGTTAACATATTTCCCCCCTGAGTGCCATAACTCCTCATGAATGCCCCGCTGCACCACTTTCCCCTGCTCCAATACAATAATTTCATCACAATCGCGAATCGTGCTGAGTCTGTGCGCTATCACAATACAAGAGCGATCGCGTCGCCGCAAATTCCTAATTCCCATAAAGTTATGTTATTTTTAATTTCAGTATACAGTTTGCTATTTTGCCTGGGTAGTGTTATTTAAGCGTACTTATGCCATTCCTGTTAAACTCTCATAATGTTTTCGAGTATTTAGTTGAGCATGGCTTATGTAATAATTCCGAACAAGCACTGAGTAAGGTAGAGCCTGTTGTAGCTAAAAACTTTAACTTATTAGTAACTTTTCCTGACAGTCGTAAGCTTTTGGTTAAGCAAGAGCCGCATAAACAAGGGAAAGCAGCGGGTGAGTTTTTGGGTGAGTGGCAGTTCAAAGAATTTTTACACCGATTTCCAGAACTCAATCACCTACGCTTATTTTTGCCAGAGGTACTGCATTTTGATAAAGAGAGTTGCATTATTGTCCAGACATACAGAGATGACTATCGCGATTTAAGTGATTTTTACCAAAAGGAAAATAGCTTCAACACTGAAATCGCAACGGCAATTGGTACAATTCTTGCAACTATTCATCGTGATACTTTTAACCGCCTGGAATATGAAGATTTTTTCCAGAAAAATTCTTCATATTCTGCCTATGATTTTGTAAAAAATTTGATCGGGAAGTTGGAAAGGGTTGAGCCGGAGATTTTTGGTTCAGTGCCAGATGACGGGTTGAGGTTTTTTGCCCTCTACCAGCGGTATGATATTTTGGGACAAGCGATCGCCCAATTGGGTAGTACTTTTACTCCAAGTTGTCTGACTCACAATGACCTGAAACTGAATAATATTCTTTTGTACAGCAATTGGCAGCAATACGATACGAATATTATACGGCTGATTGATTGGGAACGTTCTGCTTGGGGAGACCCGGCAATGGATTTAGGAACTCTCATTGGTAGCTATGTGCTTCTCTGGCTGGGTAGCTTAGTTATCAGCAAGTCTTTGAGTCTTGAAGAATCTTTAGGCTTGGCGATAACGCCTTTGGAACAGGTTCAGCCTTCAATTGTTGCATTAGCTAGTGCTTATGAGAAGACATTTCCCGAAATTTTAGAACATCGCCCCGATTTCTGGGAGCGAGTCGTGCAATTTGTGGGTTTTGCTTTGATTCAACAAATTCAGGCAACAATTCAGCATGAAAAATCTTTTAACAATACGGGTATTGCGATGATGCAGGTTGCGAAGACGTTATTGTGCAATCCACAACAGTCAATGTCAACGATTTTTGGTACTGCTGTTGAATTAACTTAAACATAGTGGGTTATATCAAGTTCTGATAATGACTTATAATTCTCGTTTCACCCTCCGGGTATGCGCAAAGCGCACGCTGCGCTAACGCCAGATGCCTAGGTCGGGAGACCCTCCTGCAGCACTGGTCTCACCTCACCCCGCCCTTCGGGCACCCCTCTCCTTGGTAAGGAGAGGGGATGGGGGTGAGGTTATTTTAACTACAAGTAATTAAGTGAACCTGATATTAGCTGCTAAGAAATATTTCTGTACTAAAATTGTTGCCAAGAATTATGCATCTTGATTCTACTCAAACTTTGATTCAGGCTGGAGTTAGTGAGCGATTAGTGTCCGTTCTAGAAGATATTGCTCATAAAGTTGAAATTGGAGCGGATTTTTCGATATCTCATCCTGATTACAAACCATTGAAATTGCCAGTTGAAGCAGCTGCCCGTTTTCAGAAATTGAATCCGCAAATGCAGCAAAAATATCTGAGTTTGCAATTGGGGAATTTTCTCTACGGCATATATTACAACGGTTCTATGCGAGGTGCGCTGGCACTAGATGGGGAAGAAAATAATTTGCCTCCAACTTTAGAGAATAATACTTATTTGGGGGTAGATTCTGTAACACCATAACGTGCATCAAAAACACACCGAGCAGGGGCGTATCGATACCTGACACTCGTTGAGCGCCAGGGGCGCAAGCTGCGCGTTGGCTGCAGCCTCCGCTTTGCGCTTACGCTCAAAGTCAAAAGTCAAAAGCAAAAGTCTTTTTTTGAATTTTAACCCTTGGCGATCGCTCAAGGGTATGCTTTTGATTTTGGAATTTCCCAAACGGGTTGACCAGCTAGCAGCTTACCTCCCCAGTAAGACTTGCTGGCTGGTTTTGGTTTATACTGTTGCTAAAAGTCGCTGAACCTGATAGCACATTCCATCTAATGTTTTGCCACCGAAGTACAGCTTTACGACTCACTTTGATTTAACTTAGATTTAAAAATGGCTTTGACTTCCTCATAGGACATATCGTAGGGATATGGACTATCGTGCAGAGATACAAAAAAGCGCAAACAGTACAAATACCTTCTGTTATCTGTAAAAAGCTGAATATGGCGGAAGGCGATATTGTGACCATTCGTGAAGAGAATGGCGATATCAAGCTTATTACACAGCATCAAGCGTTGGCGCAGGCGCGATCGCTCTTTGAATCAATATTTGACACATGATATTTGACACATGATAATACTGTTGATGATTTTCACCAGATGGCGTAAGCAAGAAGCTACCGCCGAAGACGATAAAATGAATCGTGCCTTTGAAACAAAATGACAGGGATTGTTTTTGATAGTTCGGTTCTTATTGCTATGCTCAAGAAGCTACTGAGCAAGGCTTCGGTACAGCTAGTGGGCGGATGAAAGCTATCTTGGAGCAGTTTTCAAGGTTTGAATATTGACTTTGCTAGCGTGCATTGATCAGATTTTCTATCAAACTTTGACAAAAGCAGCGCTCTTACTAATTATTCAGCTTGAATAACTGCATAAAACCCTTCCTTTGCAACCCCTCTTTAAGTTTTTTATCTCCTGTCCAAAGCAAGCCACCCAATTCTATAGTCAAAGCGACATGAGGAGTATCGGTTTCGTCAATATCCCGACACAACTCGTAGGCTGTTGCTAAATTCTCTATTGCAATCAAGTCTTCTTTGTAGAGATTAATGCGTTTGAGCAATATCTGGTAAATCGTAACAATTTCTTCTTCTGTTAACTGACTCGTTTTCAGTATTTTCTCCTTGCGTTTAAATAATTCTACCAGCACCTGCTCGCAGATAAAAAAGCGATAATTTGAGTCGAGTAGTAACTCGCTAAAACGAGATTTATCTCTAAGTAATGCTGAGAACAGAATGTTAGTATCAACTATAATCGGTGCTTTTTGTCCAATCACAATTTACTACTGAGAAAGTTTAGATTTAACTTTAGACCAAACAGTAGAGTCGATTTCATTCGCTAATTCAGCCGCAACCTCTTCTGTTAATTGACTTCGCTGACTGATTGACTTGAGTTCAAGATGGTTTAGTAGTTGTGTCAGTTGCTGATAATCAATTGCTTTTTTATCAATCTTGATGATGATATTTTGTTCGTCAACACTAAGGTTGTAATAAGGGTTGTTAGACATAATTTCTAAGTCAATATCGTAATACATTACGTTATATTATGCCTTATTGTACCTGTCCATAATTGTTGCTTCACCCCACCCCGGTTTTGTCTTGCGCCAAAACCTCCCCTCCCCTTATTAAGGGGAGGGGACGTGATAGCGAAGCGTGGCGTTAGCCATAGCGTAGCTTTACGGGGGTGGGGTAAAACCAACGTGGAATTAATGGTTAAACGTTAAGTTGACACGTTAGGGCTAGACGAAAGCCCCTACAAACAATCTAAACCGAACCTACTTGTAATCATCCTTCGAGAGCGCAGCAATCTAATCATCCTTCAGTGCGGAGCAAGTTAACATATTTCCCCCCTGAGTGCCATAACTCCTCATG
>NZ_CAWMYC010000072.1:0-4414 GCF_963872035.1 Scytonema sp. HK-05 | reverse complement strand
ATGAACCACAGATGGACACAGATGGACACAGATAAATAATTACTTCATTCAATTAAGTTGCGCTATAAATCTTCAACAGAAAGGTTACTGGAGATGAGGCGAGTAAGCAGGGATGCCTGTTTCAATAAGTGCATTGTTTGACGCATGCTAAAAGCTCTTTCTGCTTTTCATTGCCCCTATTTAAAATTTACTTTATTATTAATAACAGGTAGTGGGTTAACACTTCAACTCCCCAAACTTGGGACTCCACCACCCTTTTGCAGTGGTAAAATAAGCGACATCCTTATGTTTCTGGTCATTTCGGGACTTAGAATCGGAACAGCGAAGCATTTTCTTACTCTGTCCGTCTTTCGTATAACTGTACTCTTCCAGAGGTTTCTTACACACAGGACAAAAATATGTCGTTACCTTGACTGGAGGCTTCGCGGAATTTCCTGATTTGGCTGCTTGAGAACGAGGTGCTTCCCAAGTCTTAGTGCGATCGCTCCAAAACAGGACGGTATCTTCACACCCACTAAGACATTTGAGAAAGTATTTCTTTGTAACTTTATTGCTGGGAATTTTCGCTAAGTAATTCTTACACTCAGGGCAACGAGTTCTGGAAGTCTGATATTTGCGTTCAGCTACAGGAGATACTTTCGCCCCATTTGATGAACTGACAACTGAGTTGACAACGACAGTTTTTGCTTTTGCCAAAGCTGGTGCAAAATAATTCTGGTTCCAATTTGTCAGGTAGTGCTGCCAAGGCTGTTTCCCTGAAGCAATTGCGTCTAAGGCATCTTCCATCTTTGCCGTAAATTCTGTTTGCAACAAATCTGGTAATGCCTTCTGTAAAAAAGCATCAACTTCTAGCCCTAAAGTTGTCGGCTGTAGATTTTCTTTTGTCAGCTGGACATAACTTCGTTTCTTAAGCGTCGCAATTGTGGGAGAATAAGTACTAGGACGACCAATGCCTTTACGCTCCATCAGTTGTACCAGTTTTGGTTCGCTGTAGCGGGGTGGCGGCTGGGTCTTTTTCTTCTCGTGACCTGCATTCTCCAAAGTCAGCATTTGCCCTTGTTGCAAGTTTGGTAGGATTGTATCCTTGCTGAGGTTCGACCAGTACCGGGCATAACCGTAAAACTCTATGACTTGTCCTCTGGCTTGCCAAAGAATTTGACCAGACTGAGTGATGACGAGAGTTTTCCGGAGTTGGGCTGGGCGACATTGGGAGGCGATCGCCCGTTTCCAAATCAAGACATACAAGTTAAACTCGTCCGCAGAAAGTTGTACTCGCAATTCAGTTGAAGGACGAAACACATCCGTTGGTCGGATTGCTTCATGAGCTTCCTGAGCCGTTTTATTGCTACGATGTTTGGCAACAGAAGGCGGTACATTCTGCGGATCATTCTGCTCTAACCACTTGCGGGCACTCGCGCAGAACTCTGGACTCAGCATAACTGAATCTGTGCGCATATATGTAATTAACCCCGCCTCATACAACTTTTGAGCCACCTGCATGGTTTTTTCAGGAGCAAATTTCAACCTCGAACCAGCAGCTTGCTGAAGAGTAGAAGTGATAAACGGTGGAGGTGGTTGGCGGTTGGCGATTTTCCCCTCGTATTGGACAACTTGGTGAGGATAGCGTTTCGCTTCCTCAACTAAGCGTGTTGCTTCTGCTTCCGAAAGAACGCGAGTAGATTCGGTGACTTCTGTGCTGTTAACTGCCGCGTCATCATGAACTTCAGCTTCCTGTGGTGCTTCTGACGGCGTATCCACCTTACCTTTGTAGAAAGCGCGGAATCCTTCAGCATAATCAACCCAGACACTCCAATAATCTTGGGGGACAAAAGACGCAATTTCCCTCTCGCGCTGGCAAATCAGGTGCAGCGTCGCACTTTGAACGCGTCCGACACTCTTCGCGCCATTATTCAACGCCCAAACAAGCGGGCTTCCCTTGTAACCGACGAGTTTGTCAAGACAGTCGCGGCACAATCCTGCTCCTACCAGATTGAGGTCAAGTTGTCTAGGATTGGCGATCGCACTTTTAACCGCAGACTCAGTAATCTCAGTGTAGACGACTCGTTTCGGTTGCTTCAAACCCAAAGCTTCCTTAAGATGCCAAGCGATCGTTTCTCCTTCCCGATCTGGATCAGTCGCTAAGACAACTTCCTTGACTTGCCGAACCGCAGCCTTAAGTTGAGCGATCGTTTCCTTTGCTTGCTGGTTGCGGGGTACATAGCGACATTGTACACTACTGCCATCCAGGGTAAAACCCAGCGAATCCTCACCTTCATCGCTGAGTTCTCGAATGTGACCGCAACTAGCACGAACAATCCACTCCGAACCCAGAATTTGACTGAGCTTTTTGACTTTACCGGGGGATTCGACCACTAGAAGGCGTTTAGGCATAGCACCTTATTTTTGGATGCAATCTACACAGTAGGCTCTTAGTTTTTTATAGTACACTTGTTTTGAGTTTCGTTATCTGGTTTGATTGGTTAAATCTCTTCAAAACTCAATCTTTTGGAAAATCAAACCACAGATGCACACCGATTAACACTAGTTAGTTATCTGTGTCCATCTGTGTCCATCTCTGGTTCTAAATATCTATTAAGTAAGCGGACATAATGAAACGTAGGATGTGTTAGGCGCAGCCGTAACGCATCAATTCCTTAAACAGCATGGGTTACGCGATGGGCTAAGCCCCGCCAAAGGCGATCGCGCTTCCCATCCTACTACTCGATATAACAGTTTTCATTTGGATGCAGTACACTTTAACCCCACCCCTTACCCCTCCCCTTGCTAAGGGGAGGGGAGGTTTTGGCGTTAGCCAAAGCCGGGGTGAGGTTCCTTTGTATATTTCAACGAAGTGAGAAGCGCGATAATTCCTAATCTGTAAATCATTACGGGTTACTAATTTGTTTAGCCAGCCAAACCCGAAAGTTGGAATGATATAAGCTGTAAGTGGTTTCTTTGCCGACGCCCTGCTGTAGGAACTCAAGCCAATTTTCTAGAATTTCCGCCACATCATATTCATCTTCATGAATTATTTGGGTAATCGCTTTTGCTGACATTCCTCCGGTTTCCGCAGAAGTCAGCACACCAAGCACTTGCAACGCAACATCAGACAAACCCTCACCTTTTATCTTCTGCCAATGCTGCTGGTAATATGCTTTTAAACCTGGGGGGATTCTATCAAATTCGTAGGGTGCGGAGTAAAAACCCTCAGCAATGGCATTCAAAATATGGTGCAGATACATAAAATTATTTTCGCTTTCCGTAGTGAGGCGTGCAATCAATTCTTCCTCACGTATATGTGAACTATCCCCACTTTCTACTCCCCTCTCTGCTTGCGGAGAGGGGCTGGGGGTGAGGTACTGCCGAATGTATGCTTGCACATCTTCCCGATTTTGTTCTGGATATTCCGATAAATCAAGAATTTGCGATGGTGCTTCAATCAACAAACCAGATTTTTCTCTTTTGAAAGGACGGCGTGTGAGAATAAAATAGACCCCATCCGGCAGATATCTGGGAAGATAAAACAGATTTGTACCTGGGGGTTGGACTGTACGGTCAATCGCGTCTAAGGCATCAATAGCAATTATCAGGCGTTGATGGGGTTCTAGGCGATCGCTAATTTTCTGGAGTAGCAGCGAAAGAAACCAACTTCCCTCTGTGGCGTTGTCAGGTATTGGCTGTAGAGACGTTTCATGAAACGTCTCTACAAGGTAGATGCAAACTGTTTTGAGAAATTCCTCAGCCCGATTTTTGCCCTCAACTTGGGCATTGTAATAAACAACATTACTGTTTTTCGTCGCATACTTGGCGAGGATAGCACTTTTACCGCTACCGGGTACACCAACAATGGTGAAGTAACCCCGCTTGTGACGGTGGAGAAATTCGCTGATGGCGGTGAAGACAAAAGGGCGATCGCTAAAATTTTGGCTTTTTTCGAGAATGACTTGTTGAAATTGGGTTGGATAGGAGGCGGTATTGATGGGGGCTTGGGAAGGTGGGGTGTTCATGGTTACGCCTCGATGCCTTCCAAGCGGAGGAAATGCAAGCGTCCGGATGCTTGACCTGCTACAATTGTTACGCTATCTGGGGCAACGGCGCAGCATTTGATTTCACTTTCCCCTGTGAAACTGGCGATTTCTTTCCTAGAATGCAAATCCCAG
Source organism: Scytonema sp. HK-05 (assembly GCF_963872035.1). NCBI lineage: Bacteria > Bacillati > Cyanobacteriota > Cyanophyceae > Nostocales > Scytonemataceae > Scytonema > Scytonema sp. HK-05. Next base: position 254 of record NZ_CAWMYC010000072.1, on the reverse strand, counting down.
GCTTTGAGTGTAGAGTCACGCGAACCAGAAATCACGTACTTGCCATCCGGGGTGACGGCGACTGCATTCACCGAGTCACCATGACCGCCGAGAGTAAACTTTACTTCACCAGAGTGCAAATCCCAGACCTTGAGTGTAGAGTCACGCGAACCAGAAATCACGTACTTGCTATCCGGGGTGACGGCGACTGCATTCACCGAGTCACCATGACCGCCGAGAGTAAACTTTACTTCACCAGAGTGCAAATCCCAGAC
>NZ_CAWMYC010000071.1:0-4742 GCF_963872035.1 Scytonema sp. HK-05 | reverse complement strand
AAAAAACCACAGATGGACACAGATGGACACAGATAATTTATCTGCGTTTATCTGCGTCCATCTGCGGTTTTAAATATCTATTAATCATACTTTTGCAAGAAGTCTATTAATTAGAAGTTATGAATTATAGCAGTCCTATTTGATAGGTAAAAATTATCAACCGCCAAGACGAGCCAGCGCTGCAGGAGGGTTTCCCGACAGCAGGCGACTGGCGTCGCCAAGAGCGCCAAGAAAAGAGGAAGAGAGAATTTTACGAATGATTTAGGATTGCTATATCAATTTTGATTCTTGACTCTCCACGCATACTCCTAACTGTTAACCAATAAGTCGCTTCAGTGTAGATAACTTGTCTTTATAGGGAGGGTATAACAATTTGAAGTCCAGCAGAAAAGATTTGTGCAACACACTTTTGTAATGGGAAAAGGTGTCAAAGCTGAATTTACCGTGATACTTACCAATTCCGCTATCACCCACGCCGCCGAATGGTAACGATGAAACAGCAACGTGCATCACTGTGTCGTTAATACAAACTCCACCAGATGAGGTTTCCTGCAAGACTCGTTGTTGCAGGTTTTTGTTATTAGAAAATAAGTACAAAGCCAAGGGTTTTGATTTAGAGTTAATTAAGTCAATGGCTTCTGTTATATCGGTATATTCAATGACAGGAAGAATCGGACCAAAAATTTCTTCCTGCATTACGGAGTCTCTCAAGGAAACATTATCAAGAACTGTGGGAGCAATATAAAGTTCCGAAGGATTAGTTTCTCCCCCAATGCGAATTTCGCCATCTTTCAAGAGGCTAACTAACCTGTCAAAATGTTTTTGATGGATAATCCTAGCATAATCAGAACTGTTGGCAGGATTATCTCCATAAAATTCTTGCAGGCGTTTTTGAATTTCATCTAACAAATTTTCTTTGATTTTTTTATCAACTAAAAGATAGTCAGGTGCGATACAAGTTTGTCCAGCGTTGAGAAACTTTCCCCAAGTAATGCGTCTGGAAGTGTGTTCGATATTGATGTCAGAATCTACAATGCAAGGGCTTTTGCCGCCCAGTTCCAAAGTAACGGGTGTCAAGTGTTTTGCCGCTGCTTCCATGACTATTTTGCCTACAGCTGTACCACCAGTAAAAAAGATGTGGTCAAACTTTTCTGCTAGGAGTTGTTGACTTGTTTGCACACCTCCTTCTACCACAGCAATATAAGCCGGGTCGAAATATTTTTCCATCATCTGACTTAAAAGACGAGAGGTGTGGGGTGCAAGTTCTGAAGGTTTGAGAATTGCACAGTTGCCTGCGGCAATAGCACCTACCAATGGCGAGATAATTAATTGAAATGGATAATTCCAAGTACCAATAATTAAAACGACTCCTAGCGGTTCAGGATAAATTTTTGCAGAAGCGGGAAATACTTGCAGGGAAACTGGTGCTTTCTGAGGTTTAGTCCAAGTTTTGATATGTTTGATAGCAGAGTCAATTTCTTGGATTGTTCCAATTTCTGTAGCATAACTCTCAAATTCTGGTTTATTTAAATCCGCTTTTAGTGCGTTGATAATCGCTTCTTTATTCTCAGTAACTGCTTGTTTTAGAGTTTTCAGTTGTTCAAGTCGAAAATTAACGTCTTTTGTCTGATTAGTATTAAAAAAATCACGTTGTTTGCGGATGATATCGGCAATTGATAATTCTTGAGCAATCATCTTTTTGTCCTTGATAGCTAAAATTAACCCACCCTTAAGCAGTTAAGTCCTAAGTTCTAAGGTATGAATACTGAGTAAATTTTCCTCACCGGAATGCACCCCACCCCCCAACCCCCTCCCCGCAAGCGAGGAGGGGGCAGAAAATAAGGGTTTTAAAGCTTGGTGAAAGATGTGAATTTCCCCTAGTTTCCTTTATCTCATTCAATACTCGGTACTCACTAAACTTCTTACAAAAGTCAATTGGATGAAAATGAAACCACAGATGCACACAGATTAACACTCGTTAATTATCTGTGTGCATCTGTGTCCATCTGTGGTTTGAAATAATCCATTAATCATACTTTTGCAAGAAGTCTAGTACTTAGCACTGTTTTGGTCACGGTGGGCTGTTTGCCTATATCTTATTTATAACTAATCTCGAATAACCGATAATGATTACTGTTTGATGGGCAAACGTACTGTGAAGACACTCCCTTTGCCGACTTCTGAATTCATAAGAATAGTCCCTTGATGTGCTTCGACAATTCGACGAGAAAGGTACAGCCCTAACCCACTACCAGAACTCTTGTGACTTCCTTGGCGAAATCGTTCAAATAAAGTTGCTTGTTCTTCAGGAGGAATACCTGGACCTGTATCTGCTACTTCAACGGTAATATATTCATCTGAAGCAGTCGCTGGGGTGATGCGGATAGTCACTGACCCGGTATCGGTAAACTTGATAGCATTGCCTATAAGGTTGGTGAATAGCCGATGCAGTTCTAGGCGATCGCCCATCACTTTACTAATCCCTGAATCTTCACCCAAATCCAGATTGACTGCAAGTTCCTTTTGTGCTGCTAAAGGACTTAATTCTTCAGAGACTTCTTCTAGTAACTGGCTGACATTAACAGGTTGAAACGCCAGAGTTTTACGACCTGCTTCAAAGCGATAAACTTCTAGCAAGGTATTTACCATAGCCAGCAGGTTGCTGTTACTGCGAGCCATAATCTCTATGACTTCCTGCATTTGATCTGACAGATTTCCCAAAGCACCCTCCTGAAACAGTAACAGCATCCGATCCGCTGCGACTAGGGGTGTGCGTAAGTCGTGGGTGAGGCGAGAGACAAAATCTTGGCGTTGGAGGGCGATTTCATCGCGTTCATCTATACTGTGCTTGAGACGGAGGAGCGATCGCACCCGCGCCAGCAATTCATCTACTGTGACAGGTTTGCGGATAAAATCGTCAGCACCCAAGTCTAATCCTTGAGCAACGTTGGGTGAGTCATGGGCGGTAATTAGCAAAATTGGGATAAATGGCAATGCCGTATTTTGCCGAACGCGCTTGGTAACTTCATAACCATCTATACCCGGCATCATCAGATCCAGCAAGACTAAGTCACAAGCCGATGTTTCAATCTGTGCCAATGCTGAAGCACCATTTTCTGCCGTGCTAACTGTGTAGCCTTCTTCCTCCAAAATGGTTTTAATCAGGAATACATTATCAGGAGAATCATCTACAACCAGAATCTTATCAGAGTTAGAAGATTTAGACATACAGCATAGAAGAGATGCAGTAAAACTAGATGAGTGTATACAAAGCTAGACTTGTATTATTTTTGTCATTTTTTACTTAGGTTGACTTCCTACGGAGGAAACATTTTTTACTCTAAAATTTTCTCAACTTAGTCTTTATTTTTTTAGAGGTTCAATGCTGCTCCTGTTTGCCAGAAATAATGACAAGCTAATTCAATCATGGCTCGTAGAATTTTAGAACAAGACACAGGGGATAAAGGTTACGATTTTTGTAGCTGTTGAGTACGATTAGCAGCGGTAAGTCATAGATATATCACAGTGCATGACTGCGGAAGCGCGAAAATTGCATAATTTGTCGCAAGACTACTAGCCTACGCAAGTAGCACTACAAACTTTAGTATAAATTTTAAAATAAAAATCTAGTTATAATAGTATAATTGACCAAGTAGTCATAACAATTTAAAAAAGTTAATAGAAAACCATTGCTTTGTTGAGTTAATTGTTGCCTAGGATAATGCAAAGGCGAGTTGACAGTTCTCTAGAAGGATAGCAATGTGGCTATGAGTACTTGATATAAAGTAAATTTGCAGCTTATATCATGTTCGGCTAATTAGTTATAATTCCCACGTTGACTAAACCCCACACGCCAGTCGCCTGCGGAGGGAAACCCTCCTGCAGCGCTGGCTCCCCTTTATCCCCTCCCCGAGCTCGCGGGGAGGGGAGCCTAAGCGCAGATGATTGCGGGGTGGGGTTCTTGAGGAATGATAAGTAATCAACCGAACCTGATATTACGGCTACAGTCAACCCATTTTTTGAAAAAATTTTGCATAGAGGTGAGCGTGTGAAGCGCATAGTTGAATTTCCTCTGGAAAGCGGCGAATCGATTCTTGTAGAAGTAGATGAGCCAGCAGTCATTGACGATCGCATTGGTTTACGGGATCAGATTGTTGACAAGGCTCATCAGACTTTTGAGTCTGCCTTGGATAAGATAAGACCTGTAGCTAATGTGATTCTGACCAAGGTGCGTAATATCAAAGAGCCAGCGGACGAAGTGGAAGTCAAGTTTGGCATTAAAATTAGTGCAGAACTTGGGGCAGTGATTGCTTCTGGTAATGGCGAGGTCAACTACGAAATTACGCTGAAGTGGAAACGGGAGTCACAGGATGACCACACTGCTTGAGTCATCAGTTGTCAGGATTTACTCAAACAGTGGCAAAGTGGTTGGTGCTGGCTTCTTGGTGTCCCAACAATACATCCTTACCTGCGCCCATGTGGTAGCTGATGCTTTGGGAATTGCCAGAAACACTGCCGAAATGCCTGATGCAAAGCTTCGCTTGGATTTTCCTTTGTTGGCTGCGAAAGAGTTTTTCACAGCTCAGGTGGTTTTCTGGCGACCAGTTAATCCGGATGAATTAGCTGAAGATATTGCAGGATTGAAGTTAGAAAGCTCTCCTCCGGATGCTGCTCAACCAGCAAAATTGGTATTGAAATAAGTTGCTGAAAGTATTAGCAAACATTAGCAAGCAACAGCAGAT
>NZ_CAWMYC010000070.1:0-4745 GCF_963872035.1 Scytonema sp. HK-05 | reverse complement strand
GTGATTTGAGGAAGCCCACACTATACCGCTTACGGTTAGTGTGGGAGGATGTCACCCCAACGACAATAACTACCAAGGCAGGGAATTGCGTTTACAGCAGCAATACTTCTTTGTGTCCTGTTCTCTGCAAGATATCATCCGCAACTACCTGCAACACAATGACAACTTTGACAATTTCCCCAACAAAGTTGCTATTCAAATTAATGACACCCACCCCACCATTGGCATAGCAGAACTGATGCGGCTCCTGCTAGACGAACATCAGCTAGGATGGGAAAAAGCTTGGGACATCACCCAAAGAACCTTTGGTTTCACCAATCACACCTTACTGTCTGAAGCGTTGGAACGTTGGCCTTTAAGTTTGTTTGGCAGACTTCTACCTCGACACTTGGAGATTATTTTTGAGATTAACCAACGTTTCTTGGATCAAGTTCGTGCTAAGTATCCCGGTGACAATGAAAAAGTTGCCAGACTGTCGCTGATTGAAGAAGGAGCAGAGAAACGGGTGAGGATGGCTCATCTTGGCTGTGTGGGTAGTCATGCTATTAACGGTGTCGCAGCACTACACACTCAACTGCTGAAAAATGACCTGTTTCGCGACTTCTACGAACTGTTTCCCGAAAAATTCAGCAACAAAACCAATGGAGTCACCCCTCGTCGTTGGATTTTGATTGCCAACCCTAAACAAGCCCTGCTGATAACAAATAAAATTGGTAAGGGTTGGATCAAAAATCTGGAAGAACTCAAGCAGTTAGAAGCGTTTGTGGACGATGGGGAATTTCGGGAGCAATGGCGGCAAATCAAGCAGGAGAACAAGCAGGACTTAGCAGAGTACATTCTGCAAACGACTGGAGTTCATGTTGATGCCAATTCCTTGTTTGATATACAGGTGAAGCGACTGCACGAGTATAAGCGTCAGCTTTTGAACCTGCTGCACGTTATCACGCTTTATAACTATATCAAACAAAATCCCAATGCAGATGTTGTACCGCGAACCGTGATTTTTGCTGGTAAGGCTGCACCTGGTTACGCAATGGCAAAGTTGATTATTCAGCTCATCAACTCAGTAGCAGATGTCGTGAATAATGACCCAGATATAGGCGCTCGCCTCAAGGTCGTTTTCTTGGCAAACTACAATGTGGCGTTGGCACAGCGCATCTACCCAGGGGCTGACCTTTCCGAACAAATATCGACTGCGGGGAAGGAAGCTTCTGGCACGAGCAACATGAAGTTTGCGATGAATGGCACATTGATGATTGGTACACTAGATGGGGCGAATATTGAAATTCGCGATCGCGTCGGACAGGAAAACTTTTTCCTCTTTGGACTGACGACTGAACAAGTTTCACAAATCAAAGCTCAAGGCTACCATCCCTGGGACTATTACAACAGCAATCCTCAACTCAAACAGGCGATCGACCAGATTGCATCCGGTTACTTCTCCAAAGGTGACAGCAATTTGTTTCAACCACTGGTAGAATCTCTAAAAAACCGAGATGACTATCTCCTCTTTGCCGATTACCAGTCCTACATTGAGTGCCAACAACGGGTTAGCCATGCTTACCGCGACCAAGACAACTGGTTGAAGATGTCAATTCTCAACGCAGCGCGCACGGGCTACTTTTCCTCAGACCGGACAATTCGCGAGTACGCCCAAGATATTTGGCACGTTCAGCCTGTACCTATTACCTTAGAGGATGATCAACAGGAGAATGCAGCCATAAATATCGAAGCACAACCTGCATATAGTCATTAATTTGTCAACTGGTAATTCGTAATGACAAGCCCTTTCAAGGTGGGTAAAAATTTTGGTCAAGAAATTCCTCTTTAACCTCTTTACTCTGTGTAACGCCAGTCGCCTGCTGTCGGGAAACCCTCCCGCAGCGCTGGCTCCTCTGTGCCTCTGTGGTTAAATAAATTACTTTCAAACCGCAGAGGCACAAAGAGCGCAGAGAAAAAAAAGAGATTTTACGAGTAACCTTGAAAGGGCTGTTCGTAATGACTAACTCAATTACGAATTACTCAGCACTATGTCCTGGCGATTTCTCATCGCCAGGTGCAAAATATGAAAATTACGGACTAACTATCGTAGACCAGGGTGAGTTGAGGAATAAGAAAGATTATGGAAACCACAAGTGGACAGTTTGTAAAACAGTCTGAAAAGGGTACTTGCCCTCATCTTGGATCAGAGTATCAACCCTTTGTCAACCCACAGCTTGATGACCCCTATTCTTTCTATAAGCGTGCGAGACAGGAAGAGCCATTATTTTACAGCCCAGAATTAAATGCTTATGTTCTCACCCGTTATGACGACATCCTCACTGTACTGAAAGATCCAGAGCGGTTTTCCTCAGTAGATACTCTGCGACCTACTGTCCACTTCACGCCGGAGGTGCTGCAAGTACTCGCTCAAGGCTATCTTCCCGTTCCTACTGCTTTTAATAGCGACGGTGATACTCACAAGCGCTTCCGCGAGCCAATGAATAGAGCGTTCGCACCAGCCCGGCTTGCGGTCATGGAAGATTGGATTCGCGCCATTGCTAACAAGTTGGTAGACGGTTTTATCAATAACGGTAACGCCGAAATCATCTCAGAATTTGCGAATCCACTGCCGCTTGAGGTCATCCTGACCATGTATGGTGTTCCTGTAGAGAAAATGGCACAAATGAAAAAGTCGTGCGATCACCAGATGGCTTTGTTTCACTTTTCGCACTTGACACCAGAACGCCAAATTGAATATGCTCGCAGCATTGTTGCCATGCAGCACACCATTGCAGGTCTGATTGAGGAACGAAAGCTTGCACCACGAAACGACTTTATCAGCGATATTCAGACCGCAGACTTTAACATGAACGAGTTGGTCGTTGTTTTATGCGGCACAATATTGGCTGGACATGAGACTACAAGTCATCTGATTAGCAATGCCTTAAAAGTCCTTTTAGAACGCCCTGAGTTGTGGCAAGCCCTCTGTGACGATCCATCACTGATTCCTGCTGCAATTGAAGAGGTATTGCGTTACGATGATCCTGTCCCATCAATCATTCGCACCACCACTCAAGAGGTAGAGCTAGCCGGAGTGACACTTCCTAAAGGCACCCAAATTTTCTTGATGTATGCTTCGGGTAATCGTGATGAAACTCAGTATTCTGATGCTGAGTACTTTCAGCTTGCACGTTTCAAACAGGCACCCGTAAATCATCTTTCCTTTGGCAATGGAATACATTACTGTGTTGGTGCATCCTTGGCTCGTCGGGAAGCACGAATTGCTCTGGAGACACTGTCTAAGAGATTGCCGAATCTAAGACTTCGCCCAAACCAACAACTCGCGCATATCCCATCGTTGCTGTTCCGTGGTTTCACTCAGCTCGATGTGGAGTGGGATGTCGCTTGATATATCGTGTAGTAACAACCGGAAGAGTACGTCCATTGCTAGAGGGAACAGTACCCGCCCGAGTCTTAACTTGTGTAGATAGTTAGTTTAGCAAGTTCACCAAAGAGGCAAAAATGACTCAGGAACCACGCAAGCCTATTCATTTATCAGTCCATGAAAGCGCTGATCCAAGTGTAATTAGCCCATCACCAGATAAAGAAGCTTCTGGGAATATGAATGACTTGAATGACTCTGTTCATGATGACGAAAACGCAGATGTTCCCATTCCGGGGCTTTCTGATGACGCTAGCGACTCTAATCCTGTTGATCGCCAGATCGGTATTGTAGGCAGAACCGCCGGATAACCTGATGGTAACACCACAAGGGCGATCGCCGGTAAGGACACTGCACTCCGCGTAATCCCCCTTTTTCTAACCATAAAAGGCTTTGGTCTATCACTTGAACAAAAAAGCCCCCAAAGACATACTGGGGGCTTGTAACTACTGAAGTTATGGGTTAAATGTACAAGTTCTATCACAGTTTGCTAAGTACAAACGCAGCAAGAAACCCCAAAACGACAATCAAACCAGCAAAGTTGTGAGCTTGTTCAAAGGCTTCTGGAATCATTGTGTCTGATATCATGGCAAGAATCGCGCCTGCGGCTATGGCAGTTGTGGCAGCAATCACTTCTGCAGAGAAGTGACTAAAGACAGCATACCCTATCAATGCTGCTATCCCAGAGGCAACAGCAATCATTCCCCACACACCGAAAATATAACCAATTGAGCGACCTGCCTTTTTCATACCAGCAGCGCTGGAAAGTCCTTCAGGAATGTTGGACAAGAAGACTGCTGCTACAGTCACCCAACTGACAACGCCTCCCCCCAGCATACTCACACCGATTACTATCGACTCTGGAATACCGTCTAAAAGAGCACCAACAGCTATTGCCAATCCACTACCGCTGTCTTCCTCCTCCCGTGGTTGCTGCTGACCAGAGCGTTTGCGATGTTTTGCCCCTTGATATGCCAAATACCAGTTTGCCGGTGTATAAACCACAGCGCCAGTGACAAAGCCAAATGCAGTGGAGTCAAATCCCCCGCGTTTGTAAGCTTCATCCATTAACTCAAACGACAACGCTGAGATTAACACCCCAGCACCAAATGCCATGATGGCAGCAATTGCCCGCTGGGGAATTTTGGCAAAATAACCTACCGCCGCTCCCATTAACAGGGCTGAACCCCCAACCAACCCCCAAAATCCTGCTTGTAACCATAATGGAACCATGATACACCCTCAAAATTCGTAAACTAAGGCAAATTTAGCTTCTTCGCCGTAAGCCCCGCGCTATAACGGTACTCCGGTTAGCGTCGGG
>NZ_CAWMYC010000069.1:0-5060 GCF_963872035.1 Scytonema sp. HK-05 | reverse complement strand
CGCCTTGGGGTTACTTGAATCGGTGTACTTTTGTAATGTACTTTCAAGCTTGACAGTTACCATCTCAACTCGTTCACCCCAACGGGAGAGCCAGTTCCCTGCTGTCGGGAAACCCTCCTTCAGGACTGGACTCACCTGTACGCATAACGGGTTTTTTATTGCTCCGTAGAGTCTCCCTTTCGGGGTAAAGTTAGCCCGAGACTTTGTTATTAGTCGGTACTGTATCGAGGACACTGACTTAACCCAATAAATCTGTTTAATCCTTGATTTCTAGAGCTACAGACTGGCGCGCGTATCTGTAGGTAGGAACTTGAACACTTGCCAATAACGTAGTACACGAGGTACGCGCGTCGGGTCAACTACTGTCCTTGGACTTAGGCTAGAAGCCCAGTGTCTTTAGACCTGGGTTGTTGACACAGTCACTCTAGTAATATCAACTAGTAGCAAGACAAATGGAATTAACGCTCTTAAGCGCTGAGCAGCTAGCAAGTCTTACAGGGTAATTAAGACTTGCTAGCTGCACGAAAAATTATAGTAGATTAATGGTATAAATGCTTTCCCTGTTCTTTGATACTTATCCAAGCATTTTTGGGCATTGGAACGCTCGGAGTACTAGAGATAGTACAAAATCTTGTCAAAGCCAATTCAGGTCTCATTAAAATAAATCAGCTTTGGACAACTTAATCGAGCGGTTAACTGATAGCTGTAGCTTTAGAAACTACACCATTATACGAATGGGTTTATAACGGTAGTAGACCAGTAACAGTATTAACAACGGGACCAACAACTGGTACATTCGATGCTGTATCAACTACTGTGTTAACGACGCCACCGACAATTGGTACATCTAAACCACCAGACACGGTTGTCAATTCTGCATCATCCAATTCTCCTTCCCATTCCTTTGTTTCTAGAGTAGCTTTGGTTACGGCTTCATTCTTAATCATTTTGTTTCTCTCTTTTTGTTCAGTGATTACACTTACTGTTATAAAACTTAACCATACCTTTGTATATATGTCTAAAGACATATGTGTTTATTATTGCAAGTAACAACAATAATATTACTTATAAAAATTTCTTATAATTTATTTTACCAATCCTTACTCTCTGGTAATTACCTTGTATAAAGGGTTTTGAGATACTCCCGTATTTGTATTTTACAGAGGATAAAATTGATGGGAGAAGTAAGATACCAAAAGTGCTTTAAGTATTTCCTGATTTTTTGAAAATTTTGATTTCTTTTTTAGTAGTTTTTTTTACTCTACCTCTTTAGACATATATCTATAGTATGGTATATTTATTTATCTAATACTTATATAAAAATCTCCTTGCAAGCATACAAGGAGAAGAATCAAAGTCTTTTATATCTGTATGGAAAATTTTACTAGTAGCGCTACTGTATTAACTGTACAAGCATCCTCAACAATAGCGTCTCGTCTTTGTTCGAGAGTGGGGGAGCTAGCAAGTATTTTTCGGGTGGGCAATGCTCACCAAAAGCCAGATATAACCTAGATATAGTGGGCATTGCCCACCCTACGTGTATTTCAAAAATCTGCGGAGGAATCCTATACTAGCAAGACAAATGGAATAAACCCTAAAAAGCGATGAGCAGGTAGCAAGTCTTACAGGGTAATTAAGACTTGCTACCTGCACAAAAAATTATTGTTGACAAAAGGTATAAATGCTTACCCTATATTTCATACTTACCCAAGTAGTTTGGAGTATTGGAACGCTCGAAGTACTAGAGGTGGTACAAAATTTACCAAAGCAAATCGAGGTTGTGCGTTCAATTAAGGTCTAATTGAATATCGATTAGCCGCCAAATGCCTTCTCCGCTGCGGCGGCGATACCGTTACCGTAATCTGTAAAGTATTTACCAAGACCCTCTCCTAGATTCTCGAAATATTCTACAACATAGCCTTTGCCGCCAGACACAGCTGTTAAATCTGCATCATCCAGTTCTCCTTCCCATTCCTTCGCTTCCAGAGTAGCTTCGGTTACGCCTTCATTCTTAACCATTTTGTCTCTCTCTTTTGGTTGAGTGATTACACTTAACTTTGTAAAAGATTTCCGTATCTTTAGATATCTATCTTTAGATGTATGTATTATTTTTTTCAAAGAAACTTTAAAATTGTACCTATAAAAATTTATTATAGACAGTTTTATCAATCCTCACTCTCTGGTAACTATGTTGTAGAAAGGGTTTTGAGATACTCACGTATCTTTGTTTTAGAGAGCCTTAAATCAATGGGAAAAATAAAATACCAAAAATGCTTTAAGTATTTCCTGATTTTTTGAAATTTTTAATTCTTTTGTGGTATTTTTTTTTACTATATATCATTATACATATATCTATAGTATGGTATATTTGTTTATCTGATACTTAAAAATTTTCTTGTACAGTGAAGAATCAGGCGTCAGCACCACCAAAAGCCTTCTTGAGCAGATGCCTCTAAAGAACTATGCCAGCTTTGTGAATCTCGAAAACTACACATTTGAGATTCTTTCTCATCAAAATATTTACAAGAGATAACCCGTAGCTTAGGTTTGTGCGATCGCTGTTCTGAATCAATTTACCTGAAATAGTTCAAGCTATGCCTGTTACGACACCCAGTAGTATTCAATGTTGGGCTGCTGGTTAATTTTGTTTCTTGCCAGCTTTCCAGCCGTAAAATCGACAGGCTTGTGTATTTTGTTGCAAGAAGCAAGAATTCAGAAAGGTTTTTGCATTCCCAATACCAGTGGTGCTCCTCGCAATCTTTGACTTCTTAAGGTAGATTTAATGTTTTTCAAGGTTAAGCCACTTGCTTTTATTAGGAGTATTCTACAGCCACGACAAACTCCTCGCGTCCGTACCCCCACGCTGCTGCAAATCGAAGCAACCGAATGTGGTGCTGCAGCCCTAGGAATCGTTCTAGGCTATTACTCGCGTATTGTCCCTTTGGCAGAATTGCGGCGTGAGTGTGGCGTCTCGCGAGATGGAAGTAACGCCTTTAATATAGTTAAAGCAGCTCGGAACTATGGCTTAAACGCCAAAGGTTTGAAAAAGTCCCTAGAAAACCTCAACACCCTTGCTCCTCCCTACATTGTCTTTTGGAATTTCAACCACTTTCTGGTGGTGGAAGGTTTTGGAGAAAACCGCGTCTACCTCAACGATCCCGCCACAGGACGGCGGACAGTTTCCCTCCAAGAGTTTGACCGTGCTTACACCGGTGTCACCTTGGTCATGGAGCCAGGACCAGACTTTCAAAGGGGTGGCAAAAAAAGTAACATTGTCTCGGCATTAGCTCTGCGCTTGCAAAACTCGCGCAGTACTATTCTGTACTGTCTCGTGGCGGGGCTTTTACTGACAGTTCCTCGATTGGCGGTGCCAGGTTTTACTCAGGTGTTTGTCGATGAAATTCTCGTCTCTGAGCGCTCTGACTGGATACGACCACTGGTGTTAGGAATGGTTCTTACCGCCGTGGCGAGGAGCTTTCTGGCGTGGTTGCGGCTTACCTACCTGCGGAAGCTAATGGTTAAGTTGTCGGTGACGATGTCGGGACAGTTTCTCTGGCATATTCTCCGCTTGCCAGTCGGGTTTTATGCTCAACGTTTCGCAGGTGAAATCAGCAGTCGGGTGCAACTTAACGACAAAGTTGCGGATGTCCTTTCAGGTCGGCTTGCCACCACGGTCATCGACGCGGTGATGATGGTGTTTTACTTTCTCATTATGCTCCAGTACGACCCTGTACTGACAAGCGTAGCTGTTGGTTTTGCCGCTATCAACTTTTTCGCCCTCCAGTGGTTATCGCGGACTCGTGTGGATGCCAATATGAAGCTGGCACAAGAATACGGTAAGGTCAATGGAGTGGCGATCGCTGGCATCCAAACTATAGAAACAATCAAAGCTTCCGGGCTTGAGTCTGACTCATTTGCAAAATTCGCGGGCTATTATGCCAAAGCACTCAACGCCCAGCAGGAATTGGCTTTACAAACTCAAATTCTGACAATAATACCCACGCTTTTAACAGCACTAACCACCGCTTCTATCTTAGTTGTCGGCGGCTTTCGGGTCATGAATGGCAGCCTCAGTATTGGGATGCTGGTTGCCTACCAAAGTTTAACAGGCAGTTTCCTAGAGCCTGTCAACAGTCTAGTTAATTTCGGCAGTTTGTTGCAAGATTTAGAGGCTGACTTAAACCGCCTCGATGACGTACTGCAAAACACTGTCGATGCAGAAGCGTTACGGGGAGCAGGAGAGAGGGAGAGAGGGAAAGAGGGAGAGAAGGAGAGAGGGAGAGAAGGAGAGAAGGAGAGAAAAAGAGAGGGAGAGAGGGAGAATTATCAATTATCTTTTCGGTTGCAGGGTTACGTTGAGTTGCGGAATATAACTTTTGGCTATAGCCGTGTGGACAAGCCTTTGATTGAGAACTTTAGCTTAATTTTGGAACCGGGACAACGAGTGGCGATCGTAGGCGGAAGCGGTTCTGGTAAGTCTACAATAGCTAAACTTGTTTGCGGTCTTTACGAACCTTGGCAAGGAGAAATTTACTTTGATGGCGTACCTAGAACCCAGATTCCTCGCTCTGTTTTGGCGAATTCTTTGGCAATGGTAGAACAGGATATTTTTCTATTTGCTGGGACAGTTCGGGAAAATCTTACCCTATGGGATTCGACAGTATCACAAACCGATTTGGTGCGGGCTTGCTCTGATGCAGTCATTCACGATTTGATTGAATCTATGCCTGGGGGATATGATGCCAAACTGATTGAAGGGGGAATGAACATCAGTGGCGGACAGCGCCAGCGCTTAGAAATTGCTCGCGCAATGGTTCGGAATCCGGCGGTATTGGTAATGGATGAGGCAACTTCTGCGCTGGATGCTCAAACAGAATTGATGATTGATAGGAATTTGCGGCGGCGCGGTTGTTCTTGTATTGTCATCGCTCACCGACTCAGCACGATTCGAGATTGTGATGAAATTATTGTATTGGAGCAGGGGAAAGTCGTGCAGCGGGGTACGCATGAGGAGTTATGGCACTCAGGGGGGAAATATGTTAACTTGCTCCGCACTGAAG
>NZ_CAWMYC010000068.1:65093-137159 GCF_963872035.1 Scytonema sp. HK-05 | reverse complement strand
TCGCTATCCATCCCCACCGCACAGGCGGATGGGGAATTTCGCGAAAGACGTTAAACAATTTTTCTAATCAAAAAATCCCTAAAAACAAATTTAACTATGAAGCTTTGAAAACTGTCCTCAGAACCAGACAATTTCCGGAACCTTAGAGAAAAAACCAGTAGTCTTATACCTAGAAGAACTTCAAAAACAAAAGGGATTAAACAATGTTCACTAACGTGGCTTTGATTGCTTTCGTAATTTTCTCTGCGCCTGTTATCTGCCGTGCAACAGAAGTCAAAAACACCAGAAGAACTAAGTGAATATTAATCTAATATATAGCAATCTTAAATCATTCCTGAACAACAAGATTCCCGACTTCTTTAAGAAGTCGGGAATCTGATCCATCTGCAATTAAGCAGCAATAGGTTCCAACAACTGAATGTTGGAAAAGATAATTTCTTGAATGGATGTTTTTCCTTCTGTTTCGGTGCGAATTTCTCGGCGATTTAGGATGAAGTAATTGCCTACCTTTTCGTACTCGTCTGTAAATTCGCTTCTTCCGCCCTTTTGTTCGCCCGTTTTTGGATCGTGGTAAACAGAGTCATATTGATGAGACAGGTAGCCTTCTCCTGTATCGTGACTGCTGAAGGTGTCAATCGTCACAACAACATTGTGGATATGACGGTGGACGTGGCTCACTTCATTGTTACGGACTTTGTAGCGATCGCCTTCGGACTTACCGCCTAAAAGAATCTCAACGGCACCAGTTTCATCAGTTGCACCATAGCGAAATGTATTCGCGCCGTGGGTTTCTTCAAAAGAGCGACGGATGCGGTGAATCGCAATCTCCCATGCTTGATTGTTAATGAACTGCTTCGCTTCCTCGTCTTCTACCTCAAAAACTTCCGCCTTGAGATTCGCGTTGACACGAATTTTGCCTGTAAACACCTGCTCATCCTGTTTATAGGTGACATCTGCGGTGTAACCAGGGAAGTTTTTCTCCCAAGTGTAACGGTTTTCGTATGCAGCACGAAAAAGTTCTTGAGCAGAAACTTGTGTTGCTGTCATTGTTTCTCCTATCGTCACCTGTTAAGTTAGCTTTTTACCTTTGCTGCTATTAGCATAGAAGTAATTGTGAAGTTTCGCATAGACCCCAAGTGGGTACACTTATGGTATGGTTCATTCTCTTCAAACTGTATTTCATGAAATAGCTTCTGTCAGCAATGAGCAAGAACTACGACTAGCTGTGACAGATACAGTGGGGGAGTATTTTGGCGTGCAGCGTTGGGGTATTCATTTGCTGGATGAGCCGTTCCCCCCAGAGGTTGATGTTCAGGCTGTTCCAGGTGTGTGTATGGAAAGCAACCCTGTTGGGCGCTTCGTCGTTGAACGTCATGCTCCTGTTCACGAGCAATTGGTGTTACCAACAGGAGACTGGAAGCATTTTTGCTCGCGCCATGACCATGAACACGTCATGAGTGGACCAATTGTTTGTGATGGTCGTCTTGTGGGAACGCTTAACCTCGCCCGTGAGCATGGTACTGCGGCTTTTAATGTGAACGATCTCGCTGACATGAGTGCTTTATGCCTTCATGTTTCCGCAAAACTCGCCACCTTACGCGCGAAACCAAAAACATCCCTCTGTCCGTTAGCAAGTCGTCTGACTCCCCGTGAATTAGAAATTGCTGAGTTGGTGGCGCGGGGGTTAACGAATGCGGAAATTGGCGAAAAGCTTTGGATCACACACAATTCTGTCAAGCAAGCGCTCAAACGGATGTTCCGCAAGCTAGATGTTTCAGCGCGTGCTGAGATGGTAGCCAAGCTGCAGGATAGTTTGGTATCAGTTATCAGTTAAGGTTTACCCTGCCTCGCTTTCTTATGTTGTTACCGGGGAAGCTGCAGCAGAGACAACGTTAAGATTAGCAACTAACCCGTAGGTTGATACATAATCTCCTAACTCTTGCAAATCAACCGTCCCACTTTTATCGGTGTCAAGAGTGGCGAAAAGATAATCAGTTACGTACCTCCTGACATCTTCAGAGCTACGTTCACCTGTTGTCATATCTTCTATTCGACCTAAAAGCTCCATAATCTCGTCTTTATCGAGTGCATTGCTTGCATCTGTATCCAATTGACGGAAAAGTTTTCTCACATCTTCTGTATTCATTCTCGAAGAACGCAGTGTTTCTCGCAATAATTCATTACCAAATGAATTCATAAACAATATCTGCTCGACGAGTGGTATGCAGAAGAACCCCAGTGCTGCCCAAAAAATTGCATATCTTACAGCTGACGGATTTGCAGTTGCACTAACTCCAAGGAAAAGAGCTGCCCAAAGGAAAAAGTTTGGATTAACTAGCAGGATATAAGCATCCCTCGCTTCTGCCTTAATAAGCTGCTTGCGTGTAAACACTGAAGTTAATACGGCAAAGACGCGCATTAAGATAAAGACTAATGTTGCCACTGCCAATTGTTGCAGACAAGCTAGGGAACGGTTTGCATCCGTTGAGGAAAATAAATCGCCCAGAAATGTTGATGGAGTAAACTGAAACCCAGTTGCCAAAGCCATTAATGCGACAGCAAGCACTCCAATAAATTTCCAGTTCTTACTGTGGTGATTTGATTCAACAGGAGATTTGTCACGCCAAAATTGAGCTAAAGCTCCCGGTATTGCCAAACCAACAATTAGAATGACACCGAAAAATATCAGGCTTGAACTGTTAATTGGTAATTGTTTTGCCAAGCCAAATGTCACAATCAATGCAACTGGAGCGATAATTGATAATGTCCTTGATAAGATAGCCGACGGATAAAGATTACCGCCCCAGAGTACCGATAAAACTGGGGAAGTAAGAGCGGGTGGAACCATCCAAAAAAGCACCCACATAACTTTGTACAAATCCCCCGGACCTTGATACAAAATTCCCGAAAATATTAAAGCTAGCCCAACTACCCATCTCACCAACATCCACGCATAGACTATATACTTCACAGTTGAAGTTACTTTGCGTTTACTGGCTGCAAAGTCAATGTCTAGGTAGGTATAAAACGTTGAAGCCGCGAGACAGACAACGATTATCGCTCGAAATAGCTCTGAGGGAATTCCGACCGAGGAGGCGCTTATTGCCCTAAGGGAGCATCCCAGTAAGAAAGCAGCAGCATACAGCAAAATTGCCCACATAATTGACAGATCGTTGATCTGTTTACGCACCGAAGCTGCACCGCCAGATTCCTTGTCGCGAAACTTGACTAGCTCTTCACCACTGAGAGCTTTACCGTTAGGGAGTTTCAAATGTTTATAAGCCTGCGGTGGTAAATCACTTAAATAAAGTGCTAGAGGCTCCAATACATATTGGTGGCACACTACTAAAACAGTTTCGCCCCGTTTTAAGTGCGGTACAACCCGCTCTTCGTAGAAAGAAGCAGCGCGTCCGTAAACTTGTGCAATCTTCTCGCCAGCCGGAGGTGCAACGCCAGTGGGAATGCAACATTTCCTCGAAGCCTTCGTAGCCAAGGGCAAGACGTAGTAGATTCAGGTTACGACCCGCAAAAATGCCAAAGGATTTCTCGCTAATCCGATGGTCGATTTCAACAGGAATATCCGGTGACTTCAGCGCCTGACTTTCAGCAAGGGCGATTTCACAAGTTTGCCGCGCCCGTCTCATGTGAGAGACATATACTGCATCAAACTTCACACCTTTTTTCTTAATGTCAACACCTGCACGGCGTGCCTGCAACCTACCAAATGCCGTGAGGTCAACATCCAGTACCCCGGCAAAAATGTTACGTTCATTGCTGGTACTTTCACCATGCCGAATAAAATAGGCACGTCCTGGATAATCATCCTTTTGTGCAACAGACGCGCTGGTAAAATTATTAGTTTTTACCACTATTTTTTAATATCTTAAATATAAGTATCATTAACATAATAAGGTTAACTAACCTATTTTTCAATGGCTTGTTCAGAAAATTTTTTTACAAGTATAGTAACGATTTAATGACTTTTAAAAAGTAACGAAACACTTAACTACGGCTATCGGATAACCGATAGCTTTGCTGTACTAGGCGCTATGTCTTCAAAGCGGACTGCAAAGAAAACAATACGTTGGCGTCTGATTTTTGCAGGTAATTTGCTTTCTATTTTTGGGGTTAATTTATGGTGTTATACCGTTTCTTGTTTTCTTGGAAGAATTTATTCTCTGGAAGTCCCATTAATGTAAACAATCCTTGTTTTCCCAACCAGACAAGGACTGAAGGTGGTATCGACCTACCTCCTGTAAATTTACGAGCCGTAAAGCTCACTTCAGGAATATAGATGATCTGAGCAAAACAGATTTCTCTGATGAGGAGAATTCAGAATTCAGGAGTCAGAAAACATAATATTCTGACTCCTGACTCCTGACTTTTCTTGTTAAGATTCGCGTCCAGGTGCCCAAGTATCACGCCATTTCACGGTACCTTCTTTGGCAATCACCCAGCGGCGATTCATCAGATTTTCGCGCAAAGGCGATCGCCCTTCTCGCAACATAGCGTATTTATAACTAATCAACTTGCCAGCACTTTCATCAAACGGAATCTCAGCAAACCATGTATTAGAGTTGATGTACTCCAGAGGATATCCCTTGCCAATATCCCAGTTACCTAATTCCGGACAATCTCCAATAACGACGATAGTTTCACCCAGTTGAGTTTGTACACCATTCAGTTGGACTCGCACAATCGTTTGCCCTTTCACCCGTTCTCCAACACGGCTTAAGACGATCACACCTCGCTCTTCGAGTTGTAAGTCGTAAATTTTACCATCTTTTACTTCATACTTGTTGCGAGTCATTACACACGTGTGTTCGCCATCAGGCAGTTCTGTTTCTACCTCTGGTATGGTGACTGCTTCGCCTCTATTCAGTAATACAAAGCACAGAGAGTCACGATAGCGACGTACGTAAGAGTAAACATCGGGCGTGATGTATTTTTGCCATTGGCTACCCATCGAAATCGCTGGATTGAGTCGCCGTAAGCCAGAAAGTAGCCTGATGTAACGATAAATTTCACTATCCGTATCCCATTTATCCATCATTGGACGGTTGTATGGGTCATTTCCACCATTAGTGTCATCGTGGAGATACTGTTCTGTACCATAATAGATGCAAGGAATACCACGAGAAGTCATAATCAGGGTAATTGCCACTTTCAGTATCGCTGGATCAGAGTTCAGCGATTGGAAACGGGGCATATCGTGGTTGTCAAGAAAGGTAATTAACTCTGTCGCTCCGTTGTAGCGATAATCTTGGTCAAAAATCTCTTGAATGAGATGAAATCCACCTTCTGCACCTTGTGCCAAAGCTTCCCTAATGGCAACGCACAGCCCAAAGTCTAACATCGTCATGCCAGAATTATTGGCAAATTCTACAGAGCGATCGTCTAAGGGATGGCTGAAAATCCATTCACCAAAAATAAACACATCTGGCTTGTGATTATACATATCACCGTTGAATTCTTGCCAAAACCAGATGGGCATATGCTTAACAGTGTCCACCCGCAGTGCATCCACACCCCGGTCTAGCCATTGTTTAATTGCCGATTTGATATAATTACGATATTCAATGTTGTTCTCGTTAAACGTTGCAAGACCGGAAAGTTCACAGTTTTGCACTTGCCATTCGTTTTCCCAGTCTTGCACTTCGCCATAGTGGTGATACCAGTGCTGCTCATCATCGTTAAAGTCAGCAATTTTCACTCCATCGTCGTATAATTCACCTTTGGTACCACTAATATCAGGTGAACTGTGGTTGCAGACAATATCCAGCACCAGCTTCATTTTGCGCTCGTGCAGTTCGGCAATTAACCTATCAAATGTGGTATCTCTTGTTTCCTGAGTTTTGTTTAAAGAAGGCTCTTCGCCGTTAGCAATGAAGCGAGGATTAATCCGCTTAAAGTCCTTTGTCCAATAGCCATGCATCGCTGCATTGCCCACAAACAAATCTTCAATTTGCTCAAACAGAGGAGTTAACCAAATTGCAGTCACTCCCATGCTTTTGAGATAGTCTAACTTGTCGATGACGCCTTGCAAGTCTCCGCCCCAGTACTTACCCCAATCTTGTCGAGTTGGATCATACAGTTCTGCATTTTCACCTTCACTGTTTGAGCGATCGCCATCATAAAAGCGATCGACCACAATAAAATAGAGAGTTTCCTGACGAAATTCAATATCTCTGGTGTAAAGAAACTCTAGGTCAATTTCTGTCTCTGATGGTGGAGTTTCTATAATGGCAGCGACTTCTGCCTCTGCATCTTCTACCTTGTATTGATCTTCGGAAAACAGCGATGGAGGAGTATTTACCATATGAGGATGAAAATTTTTACGCAACTAAGGTTTGCAGATTAATTAGCAATCTACTTCTAAGTAGTATGTGTAACTACAAATTCTGGTATTATCTAATCTTTCTTAAGAAAGAGGTATCTATCCC
Source organism: Scytonema sp. HK-05 (assembly GCF_963872035.1). NCBI lineage: Bacteria > Bacillati > Cyanobacteriota > Cyanophyceae > Nostocales > Scytonemataceae > Scytonema > Scytonema sp. HK-05. Next base: position 130,716 of record NZ_CAWMYC010000068.1, on the reverse strand, counting down.
TGGCTAGTTTCTAAATATCCCTATATTTATATATCTGTAGATAGAGGATAAAGCAAAGAGAATAGAATGTTAGTCTGTCAATAAATTAGTAAGCCCTCAGATTCCCGACAACTTTTACGAAGTCGGGAATCTTGTTGTTCAAAAATGATTTAGGCTTGCGATAGAATTGATGCCTGTTTTTGGCAGAGTCAAAGGAGGGCGAATTCTATAGCAGTTCTCCATTGGGTGCAATACAGGTTGTTTGTAGGCGGCAAAGGCTTTGCCCATACGTGTCAACAATCACGTTCAAACCGTTTATTCCACGTTGGTTTTACCCCACCCCCAACCCCTCCCCTTGGCAAGGGGAGGGGCGGTTTTGGCGCAAGACAAAACCGGGGTGGGGTGAAGCGAGAATTGTGTGCCTCGTTCCCAGCCTCAGGCTGGGAATGCCTATTAGGAGGCTCTGCCTGCCTTAACAGCGTTACTAGCCGCTTCAAGGGCATTTCCAGGTGGAACCTGGAAAGATATCTATGATGATATTGGATTCCTCTATTTCGTCAAACTCATTCTCGATTACGCGAACGGTGAGTGATCCAGATATTCCAGGAAAGAATTAACACCCAGCAACCGGATGCCATAAGTTGCCATTATCGTCTTCAACGCATCATCACCACGTAAATCATCATCCCCAGACACAATAATCTCTGCTTCGCCATCAATCGCCGTAGCCAGCACAGGTAAATCTTTGGGATCTCGACAATTAGGAGGAACCGTTTTCAACTCAACCCATATTGCTCGATGCTGCAACTGCTGTTCAAGGCGGATAGCTTGATTTGGATCAATTCGTTCTCTTAAGCGGGGGCGATTCCAAACTAGATGGAGTTCTTCCATTAGGGGTTGGCTCATCACCAACTGGAATTTGTCCTCATTAAATGCTTCTAAAACAGGCAATGTAACTCGCCCTCTCAATAAAATCCGAATCCAAATGTTAGTGTCGATGACCACTCGAAACGTCATGCTTGGTGAGATTGCTGGCGTACAGCCTTAATTTCAGCCATGATCTCATCGTCTGTAATGTCATCAACCGGGGGTTGGGCATAAAGTTCTTGAATTAAAGCCGTCAAATCTGAACGTAAACCCACTTCAACCAAAGCTCTAGCAACCTGCGCCCGCTCCTCTGGTTGCAACTGTTGCACAGCGGTAATGAGTTGTTCCAGGGTGATAGGAATTGATATCATGCTCGTAGCCATCATTGAGCTTCTTAAATTGTAGCCGACCTTTTCTCCTCTCAATTTGTCCTCTTAAAATGGGGAGAGTAAAATGTCAAACACTTTGGCGATAAGCCGGAGGACTTCGGCGTGAGCGCTCAGTCGAACGCTTGACGCTCCGCGTATCGCATAACTAGCAACTTGGGTGACTAGTGCGACAATTTGGTGAAATGGATAAATGAATGCGACGCGCGTATCAGCCGGAATTCACGGCTAGCAGGCTGTATGTAATTATGAAATTATTAAACTAAATTACAGATTTTCCTACAACCGCTCAAGTATGCCAAGCGGACGATTACAGGACTTACGCAAAGTCGAGAATGTCATACTGAGCGAAACGGAGTGTAGCGAAGTATCAAGGGAGTTCTTCGTTTCGCTAGCGCTACACTCAGAATGACAGTTTTTCGTTAAAATGCGTAAGTTCTGGATTATTAAAACCTAAAAGCTGCGACTCTATACTAGTGACAACAAACTTATGCCTAAAATAGACCCCGCCAAGTTTAAAAAAGTCTCTGTCAGCCTTCCCTTTGGCATCGGTTCAGCTGAATGGGAAGCCGATCCAACAGAGCGTCGGGCTGCATGGTCGTTGTATGTTGAACTTGTTACCCGTATTGCTGTTCAACCTTTGGAAGTTGACGAAGGACTGTTGCGTGAGGCGCTGACATCTTTATACAGTCTTTTTGGCATAACACGGGAAGTCCTCAAACAAGCTGGACCAGATGTTGGTGCATCGCGCGAGTCAGTTGGAGGCATTGCTATAGCGGTGCTGAATAATGGTTTGCGCCCTTTTCTTGCTAAATGGCATCCACGGTTGCAGACATGGGAAGCACAGCGTCCTCCTCACCTGAGTTCTAAAGAGCATGAGCGCAATTGGTCTGAGGAAGGGAATTTGCGGGATGAGTTGGAAGCGTTGAGAAGGGATTTGGAACAATATGCTAATGCTCTGGCAACTATTGCTGGTGTAGACAAGTAGTAGAAAAAAGCTGAGGTATGACGATGTCTCAATATAAAGTGTTTCTTTGCCACAATAGTAAGGACAAGCCACAGGTAAGAGAAATTAGGGATCAGCTAGAGCAGCAAGGTATTGAAACCTGGATGGATGAGCAAGATATCAAGGGGTTTGACGATTGGAAGAAAAAGATAAAAGAAAATCTTTCTCAGATGAATGCTGTAGCTGTACTCCTTGGTTCCTCAGGGTTTGGAGAGTGGCAAAAGTATGAAATAATATACACTGAGCAAGAAATAAATCGGCGCGAACAGAACAAACTCCTCCCGCTTCGCGCAGGATTGGTTATACTAAAGAGCTGCCAACAAACATTTCAAAAAATTCGAGATAGGCACTACGACACACCATATGGGTGGTTATTTATTAACCCTCACATGGTTGATTTGCGCGCATCTAAAGCTCCAATGAAACAACTAATTGAAGCCATAACAGAACAGCGCTGGCACGTAGACTACACGCGGCTGGAAAATTTACTAAAAGCAGGACAGTGGAAAGAAGCGGATCAGGAAACTCTTGCTGTCATGCTCAAGACAGCTGGTAGAGAAAAAGAAGGCTGGCTGGATATCGAATCCATCCAAAACTTTCCCCGTAAAGACCTCCACACAATTGACCAACTTTGGGTAGAATACAGTGATGGGCACTTTGGCTTTAGTGTGCAAAAGCGCATTTCGGAAAGTGTGGGTAAAGACTACGAAAAGTTTGGCGATCGCGTGGGCTGGGGTAAAGGAATGTGGTTGAACAAAAAATGGCTAGATTACAATGAAATAATCTTCTCCCTGGATGCCCCCGAAGGACATCTCCCCGTGGGCGTTGTCTATGGGTCGGGGTCGTGGTTCTGGGGGTTAGACGCTACTTTAGGGGTTCATGTCGTGCCGTTTCTTCAGCGGCTTATCGTGTTTTTGTTTAATCTCTTGTCGCGTCCAGACTTGTAAAGTGTAACATATAAGGCTTACACAGAATTGTAAAGATTCGCAAACAAGCGATTTTCCACGGAGTCTTGCGGTTTCTACGTTTCCCTTACCTGGCACAGAATCCAAAGAGGATCTTCTTGTTGTGCTTGTAGTAGGATGCTGGCAAATTGTGGGTTATAACAATTAGCGAAGACAAACTTGCACGCTACTTCTTTTATTTCTTGGTTCGTTGCTTTCCACTCATCCGGTACTATTTGTCCCGGCGAGGATTTCTTTCCCTTTGTTTTTGCCTTCAACCCTGTTAATAACTTATTTCCCCAGTGGTTGCGCTTTTCTGGTTTGGGCTGAGGACGGTATTTTTTGCAAAAACCCCGGTACTTCTGGGCGCATTCTTCTAAAGTCTTACCTAAAGACAAAAACGCTGGATGCCACTCCCTATCGGGAAGTCAAAAGTCAAAAGTCAAAAGTCAAAAATTTATTTATTCAACTTTTCTTTAGTCGTTACTATTGATTTAGCAATAATTTTAACCAATTGTTCGCATTCATCTAAAAGATTGTCTATTTGTGACTCAGATATTATTTCGGACTTAATTAATAGCTTTAGCCAATATGTTGTCTCTTTTGCCTCTTTTAGGGCTATGGATTGCTTGCTGATAAAATCTTTATCACTTTCAGCCGAACGAGATTCTTCAATATTCGCACCGATTGATGTACCAGATCTGAATAACTGAGCAGCTAGCAATCTAGGTGTTCCTGGTTGTTTATCTAGGTAAGAACAAAGCTTGGTTATTCTAACAGCAAACTCAAATGTTCTATCAGAAATTGGTATATAATTACTCATGCTAAAATTTGACTTTTGACTTTTGACTTTTGACTTTTGACTTCCCCAAAGGGGCGTTGCTCATAATGCAAAGGGCGTAGAGTTTAAACCCATATTTCTCTTTTGCTTTCTTGATGGCGTAGAGAAACACTTCCCGACACTCTAGGCGAGTGAGGCGAAATTCGCGGTTATTGCACCGGGTGGTGATGTGATAGCAGAATCCTGGTTGAAAGTTTCGGGGAGAACGAGGCATCAATACACCTCATCATGAGAGCTAAGGGATTTCCAACAAATAAATTATCCATCTTGTGGCATGGGTGTCCCACCCGTCCTTTGTATTCAGGGCGGGCAAGATGCCCACCCCACAAGAAAATTTGGAATTTTTTTTATTTGGAAGTCCCGAAGGCAAGAACCTTGTAAATAGGTTATATTATGCCCTTATACTTGCCCACAATTTTCGCTTCACCCCACCCCCGTAAAGCTACGCTTCACGTCCCCTCCCCTTAGTAAGGGGAGGGGATTAAGGGGTGGGGTAAAACCAACGTGGGATAGCTGAAAATCGCTACATCTGTATTGACTATCTCTAGCCCTTCTCACTTCGTTACAAGACAGCCAAAACCCCTAAATACAGCAAAAACCAGCATATTTTAACCATAAGCTCAAATATACGGCTTGAGTAATGTCGCAGCAAATCCACATATAGTCTTATGTTGTCTACAACCAATCTATGACTTCTGTTAGAAGAATGATTACGTTTTTACAGCTAGTCTTGACTTATATGCAGGACAACTCCCTAGCTCGAAAATAGGTTGGTTTTTTACTCAATTTCCAAAGCCAACCTCTATTTGCAGTGAGCCGACGGAGTTTCCGAAAGTGTGAAAAGTATTGAAAATTAACTCATGGAGTCTTGTGATGACAAATCTGATTTCTAAGGCGATCGCTAACATCAGTTCCGTACTTAACCAATTTCAAGTCAAGCGTTTTGTAGCTGTTGTTCTAGTTGGCTTTTTAGTGCTGACAACAAACGTTGCTAATGAGAGTGGTAACAAAGCTTTAACCAACAAGATTAACCAAGCACTAGATCAGAACGATTCCCAAAGACCGAAAACAACAGGAGAATGGAATAAGGAAGCTCGCGAAACCGAAGGTGCTCCTGGTGAACGACTCAAAAGAATTGCAGGACAATCAGGAGAAGCTATAAAAGACTTCGGTTCTCTGTACCCTGATACTGCTGAAAGAAGCGCTAATGCCGAACAGGGCAAACCGACGTGGGCAGGCAAGTAATAATAAACCTTGTGTGAATTCCTTGTGTGAATTCAAATTAGGCACAAACACAGATTTTAGAGCAACAGGTGAGAGGGTACAGCGAATGGAAAAACTGTACCCTCTCACCTGTCATCTTTTCTTACTTTTCACTTCTGCTGTGGAAAACCTCGCTTCCATTCCTCTGTCGTTGTAGGAGAGAGGAAGTTTGATTTTTCCCCCTTCCCTACTAGGGAAGGGGGCTAGGGGGTTAGGTTTTTCGTGGATTTTTCCACATGGCGTGAAAAGTCAGGTCATCTTTTAAGCGGGATAAATCCGCAAACGCCGATTTGGTTCTTCGCCAAAGCTGTTGGACTTCAGGCGATAGTGTTCTACCAACTCATGCTGCATTTTCCGTACTTGTGGAGAACGAGGCAATAATTCCACTGGCTGTCCCTTAGGAATCACGATTTGCTCTACAGCAAGTCTTGCTTCTTCAAGAGCGTCCATCTCATCATCGCTGGCGCTGTGAAGAAACAGTTGCATTTCGCGATCGTCGCCCACATCCGGATCATCGATGTTCAGCAAGCGCCGCAAGCCACGGGTAATCTGTGGTAAGGTGCTGGATTTTATCATGTGGATCGGGACTTGACGAGCTCTCGCCATTTGCCGTAACTTGGCATGGTTTTTGACGTGCGATCGCAGTGCCAATATTGCATCAGCACTATCGAGATCTTTTGTCAATGCCACTGGTAAAGAAAGCACGCCAACGACTTGCTCCAATTGGCTGCGGCTGACCCCATAGGGATATACGTGCAGTGGCAAATCTTCGCCATTGGGTCCCGCTTGTCTGGTATTATTGGCGAAATCAAAGCCATTATGATCATTTAAGGATTCATCCAGCAAGCGGTCAAACTCACTTCGTCCCGAACCCTTTGGGGCTTCACTAGATAGTGAGGGTAGGGCTAGCATTTGCCCATTTGCACGCCAGCCGTTAGGCTGTCGTGCTGGTGGTAAAAAAGATTCCTCTCCACCAAGTGTTTGTCCGCCGCGCCCGTTGATAGCCACAAGCTGGCGGGTAATATTCACCTTGCCGTTGTCATCCACAGTCCTGACTTGCGGGCTAGGCTGACGTCCCCGTAAGAGAGTATCGACTGTGTCAGCAACGCTTTCGTGGACTACCCAGCGTTGCCGTTCTAACATTTCCACGGCAATCTCGAAAGTGGGAGGCGCTTTGCGTTCCAAAACCGTCTTTTGAGAACCGCGCCGTCTGGCTTCATCGTCTCCCAGCGTCACAGCCTGGATACCACCAACTAAGTCGGCAAGGGTCGGGTTTTTGATCAGGTTTTCAATTTGATTACCGTGAGCAGTACCGACCAACTGGACACCCCGTTCCGCAATCGTCCGAGCTGCTAAGGCTTCCAGTTCTGTGCCAATTTCATCAATGACGATGACTTCTGGCATATGGTTTTCCACAGCCTCAATCATCACCTGATGCTGCAAATCGGGATGAGCCACTTGCATCCGCCGTGAGCGACCAATGGCGGGGTGGGCAACGTCACCATCTCCTGCAATTTCGTTGGAGGTGTCAATTATGACCACTCGCTTATTGAGTTCATCCGCCAAAACACGGGCTATTTCCCGTAATGCAGTTGTTTTGCCTACACCCGGGCGTCCCAGCATGAGAATCGATTTTCCTGTTTCCACCAAATCGCGGATCATGCCAATTGTGCCGAATATTGCCCGCCCAACACGACAGGTTAAGCCGATAATCTTACCGGTGCGGTTGCGGATGGCACTGATCCGATGCAGGGTTTGCTCAATTCCTGCCCGATTATCTCCGCCAAAGGTTCCCACTCTCTTAATGCAATCATCTATCTGTTCTTGCGTAACGGGTGTTTCGCTCAGATACTCTGCTTGATTAGGAAAGCGAGCCTCTGGGCGACGACCCAAATCCAAGACCACTTCTACTAAGCTATCTCGCAGCGGATGCTTTTCTAGTATCTGCCGCAAGTCTTGGGGTAAAATATCTAACAACTTTTGGAGATCGTCTGTAATCGTCATGCTTTCTATGGTGACGTTTTTTAGAGATAGGGAGAACACATCCGTGGGGGGGATTCCCGCCCTTGGAAAATGTCCGGAACGCGATTGTAGGAAACACAGTAGTTCCCTACTGCTGTGACTTGAGCTGGGAAACGAGAGAATAAGCAAGCTCTACAGCTTGCCAGAGCAATTCTGGTTCTTCTTCTAGGCTGACAGTTGGTTTGACACTGGTATTTTTTACCTCCCTTGCTTCTAACTGCTCGAGAATCGGTGACAGTAGTACCCGGGCGTAACTACCGTAAGCAACACCGGCAATGGATGAGGATAGGGGGGATGAGGAGGATGAGGAGGATATTGCTTCCTTATCTCCCTCATCTGCCTTATCTCTCCTCAGCAGACCCATTGCCTTTAACTTGGCAACAGTGTAGTTGTTGGTTCCACCAGCTAACTGCACATATCCCGGTAATTTAGCTGCCAAGACTTTTTGCCCTAATTTGACGGCGGCTAGAGTGGTACCATCCCCAATATCACCACTCATCGGACGACCGTCTGTCTGCCAAATTAAGGCACACTGTATGGGGGCAATCACGTCATGAAGGGCATGAAGGTAGTCAATCATACCGTCTCCATCGGGACAGCTGATCGCGACTAACTTCAAACGCTCAACCCACGGTAAAATTGCTTGCCACAATCTTTTAAATTCTGCCAAACGCCCAACTTTGGTATGAATTTCTACGGCATCCACCCCAGATGATAGTATCAATGGTGCGATCGCTCCTGGCGTTGATACATATGATCTTGTATAAATTATATCATATGGACAAACTGGTATGCAACGACCACAGCCGTAGCACTTTTCGGATAAAACTCCTGAATAGTCGTTTTTTATACTTTGAAAAACAATTGCTTGCGCTGGACAAATCTTTTCGCATGGTTTATTACATTCTATGGGGCATTCCGTAGAATGAAATTCCGCTTTGCGAAAATGAGGATCTTCTCCATCGTTGAGGCTAACCATCAACAGTGGGGATTTTCCTGCCCACTCCATACCTCGCTGCCGAGCGACTCTTGCCAACTGGTCGGCAACTTGCAGCGCTTGTTGGGCTGCGGCAATCACAGAGGGATCGGCAGCAACATCTATGCAGTCAGCACCAGCCAAAGTGTAGGCTAATGTTAAATTTCTAACCGCAGGCAGATGTTGGTAGCTGGCTCCGCAAATGAGCTTGAACCAGTGACCTTCCTTAAGGGATCGTAAAGGATCTAATCGTAAAGGGTCTAGCAGATCAGTCACATCTCTATTATGCTATGCGACAGAAAAATGTAGAACGTAAATCAGAAAAGTTTTGAGTTCTAAGTTTTTCCATGTACGCCCACAAACGTTCTGTTTTCAAGTCTTTTGTGAGTTTCTAGTTGAAGTTATATTTTTTGAGTTTTATGACAAGCTTGTATTGTGAGGGACAAGTTATCAATCGGTCAGCTTGATTGTATTTGTTTTTACTCAGCATCCACCTCGGCGTTTGCATGCTTGACTGGAATTTCGATCAGCAACTCTGCTCCTTGCCCTGGTAAAGAGTTGCAACTAATTTGTCCTTGATGTTTTTGTACTACAATCGTATGGCTAATTGCTAATCCGAGCCCACTGCCTTGACCAACAGGCTTTGTCGTAAAAAATGGATCAAAGGTTCTTGATCGCACCGACTCATCCATACCAAGTCCATTGTCGGTGATACTAATCTTGACAGTATGATTTCCTGTCAATTCTGTACGAATACGAATCTGAGGAGCCCAAGTGATGGAGGTTGGCGTAGGGTGACTCTGTGTCATCCTCTCCTCCAATTCCCATCTCCACCTTATCTGTCCATCAGAAAGCCTCTGGTGATCTGCCCATCTTCCCATCTGTCCATGTGAAGTCGGTGAGACACTCTCCCACTCACGATCGCCCACTCGCCGCTCCAAAGCATCGATCGCATTATTCAAAATATGCATAAACACTTGGTTAAGTTCGCTAGCATAACAAGTGACTGGAGGCAAACTACCATACTCTTTCACAATAACAATGCCAGGACGATATGCTGTTTGCCTCAGTCGATGTTGCAACATTTCCAAGCTGCTGTCTATACCCTCATGGATATTCACCGACTTCATCTCGGCTTCATCAAGCCGAGAAAATTTTTGGAGCGCCAGTACGATTTCCCGAATGCGATCAGAACCTCTGTACATAGCAGCTATGAGGTTTCTTAGGTCATTGATCAAAAAATTCAGGTCTATATCCTTGACCATTTGCTGAATATGAGGTGTGGGATTTGGGTATTCCTGCTGATACACCGAAATTACATTCACCAACTCTTGCACATATTGCCCAACATATTCAAGATTGCCATAGATAAAACTGATTGGGTTGTTAACTTCATGGGCAATCCCAGCAACCAACTGCCCTAATGCTGCCATCTTCTCGTTTTGAATCTGTTTCACCTGAGCAGCTTTTAAATCGTCAAGAGCATTTTGCAACAAAAAATTCTTTTCTTGAAGTTTAATTTGTAACAGACGTAAATGAATTTGGTTTTCAATTCGCAAGACAACTTCTGCCCCATGAAAAGGTTTAGTGATATAATCTACACCACCTACATCAAAGGCTTTTACCTTATCTAATACATCATCTAAGGCACTCATAAAAATCACTGGAACCTCACGAGTTCTATCGTCAGCCTTGAGTTGTTGACAAACTTCATACCCATCCATCCCTGGCATATTAATATCCAAGAGAATCACATCAGGCAAAACCATTTGACATGCAGTCAGTGCCATTTTGCCATTCAAGGCTTTACGAACTTCATAACCTTGTGCAGTGAGCATTGCAGACAACAGACGCAGGTTGTCTGGTGTATCATCAACTACTAGAATATTGCCTTTATACTCTTTCTTTTTATTGAAATCCATTTGCAAAAGTTTATGCTTATTGCTTATAGTCAATAATAATATTCAATACCTCATAAGAAGACAACTTCAAGTTGATATCTAACTTTCATACAACGAGATTAAAATAATCACCACGCTTATTGCTCCTATAAAATTAGCAACGAAATCATTCACGACTTTAAAGCGATCGCCCAAGCCTCACGCCGAAGTCCGAACGGCGCAGTGGCAAAGGCAATCGCTTTGGGCGATCGCAGTTTAAAAACAGCATCGCGAAACGGTAATTGGATTTCTTCAATTCAATACTTGGCACGGGTAAGAAATTTTAGGGCAGTAAGATTGAAAACTGCCCGTTACTATCATCCCTCAAACTTACCACCAAGGGCTGTCCAAGTCAGTTTACCAACCTCCCCATCTACAGAAAGACCTGCTTGTGTCTGGAATGCTCTGACAGCAGCTTCGGTTTGAGAACCAAAATCCCCATCTACTTTGCCTGCATTGTATCCTCTGGCATTCATCACTTTTTGCACAGCCTTGACATCATCTCCTACTCTTCCTTGACGAAGGTTGCGTCTGAGGATTGGTAGTTCAAAGCCAGAATATATTAAATTCCAAGCTTCTCCTCGTTCACCTTCGTTAGGAATACGCCAAATTGACGAACCAGGATAGTAGTTCAAATAATCTTGAAGTTCGGCGGCTGTTGCGGGTTTTGCAGTATCACTTTCCGAACCCCAAATAGGCAAAATTGCTTTTTTCAAGCCTAACTTTTTATAAGCATCCAAACAATCTTTAACTTCTTCTGGAGTCGTAGGCTTGAAAGTGAATTTTTCAAAATAAATTTGTGGCAAAGCAATATCGCAATACTTATCTAAAATCTGCCAAGGAACATTTGGGTGGAGTTGAGGATTTCCAAAAGTTGTATATCCAAAAGTTCCTTGGTTGATGATAATACGCAGAGCCGAAAGAAGTTTATCTACATTTGTGTGAGTTTTGGTGTCTTCTACTTCTTTTTCTAAATCAATGATATAGCCATCCAGTCCACAATTAAGAGCTTGCCTGACTTTGACGACTTGTCTGGCGATGTCAGGAGTACCGTAGTGATATCCCCACCCATAAACTTCGATATTACGAGACTTAAAATCCTGAATAATTTCTGGAGAACACTGCCAATCCCAAAAAGTAGGTTTACCTTGAAATTTACCATCAAAAACTTTGAGATAAATTCGTTGAACTTTGCGTTCTACAAGTTTGTCCAGATAATCGCTGCGAATATCTGAAAGATTCCAAATCCAAACTCCCTTGGGTTGTTGAGTCATATTCACCAATTTTTATCATTGAATAACATTGTTTAATGCAGGTAAAACATCAGTTGAAAGCTGATGGATTCCCTTTGACAGTATACTTTAAAAAATTTGCTTGAGTAGGTAGGAATAAACAGAACTACGTTAACAAAAGTAATAACGCCTGAAAAATGCGCACTCTTACTCTTACTAATGACTAATGACTAATGACAGCCCTCTCCTGTCACCAGACGCTGCGCGTGAACACTAGTTAACTTTATTTTTACGACCTACTTACAATTTCTTCAAAAATTTGTCTGTCGATTCCAGACACTTCCAAAAGAATTTGTTTTGCAATAGATTTATTACAATAAGCATGCTAAGATTCATGCTCCCTTGTCCGCACGCCGAAGCTTGGGCGATCGCCGCAGGCGGGCACAGAGTGCCATCGCGATTCGGGGCATAGGCATTGCCAATCGCACAGAGTCCCCGCGCCCGGCGCGATCGCCGCAGGCGGGCACAGAGTGCCATCGCGATTCGGGGCACAGAGTGCCATCGCGATTCGGGGCACAGGCATTGCCAATCGCCCAAAAGGCAAGGCGAGCTCATCGCCACATTCCAATCTTTCTTCAACTATGTCGGTATGTCTTAGAACTGCCGATGTTCTGTTGTTTGATAGTTCAGTAAATGCTGTGTTTTCCCCCCTTCCCAAGAGCTTGTATTCAGAAAACACAGACTTTATAAAGAAAGCGAACTAGCCCACTGCTCTACAAATTCCCTACTAACCCAAGCGTCATATGGCTTTTCAGCATCTTTGACCTGATTAATCTGTAAAATCACCTCATCTTCCAATAGCCAAACAAGGTGGTGTATGTTTTTTTTGGATTTTTCTTATATTGCTTTTTTTTTATTTATGTGCTTTCCAGTGCCTTCAAAACCTTCCAGTGTTTCAATGATATTCCTTAGTAATCACTATTAAAAAGGCATTCATAAGCCTTGCATTTGGTAGCCAGTTGTGTGAACATTTGATACATGATATTAATGATGAAATGTATATCGACCTTGGCTCGCTGAGATGCCTGTCAAGTAGGTTAAGCGGGTGCATTAGCCGTGGTAAAGCACCTGGGTGACTACAGTCGATAGTCTTAAAGTTTATTGTGTGAGGACTGGTCATGAAAGGACTTCAACTAGCAAAAGCTAGTGGAGTAAGTTTCGTATGCTTACTTGCTGGCTCGTTACCTTTGAAAGCAATGGCGGCTCTGGCAAAGGTCACTGATAGCTCAACCATCAAATTTGCTGAAAAATTAGCAACCTCTGGCGACACCATCCCTACCATATCTCCATCTGCCTCTTCAGCAAGAGACTCTGCCTCACATCCAAAAGTACCTCAACTTTTATCTCAACAAACCAACGCTCAAAGCATTGGCAGCCCAAAAGCGTCATCAAACTCAACGAAGGAACAGGTAACTTCTGTATCTCAACTCTCAGACGTGCAGCCAACAGACTGGGCTTTTGCTGCGCTGCAATCTCTGGTAGAGCGCTACGGTTGTATTGCTGGCTATCCGAATGGCACCTATCGGGGCAATCGGGCTATGACTCGCTATGAGTTTGCCGCAGGTTTGAATGCCTGTCTCAATCGCGTTAATGAACTGATTGCTGCCGCAACAAGTGATTTGGTAAGAAAAGAAGATTTAGCCACGCTTCAGAGATTACAACAAGAATTTGCGGCTGAACTAGCCACGCTGCGAGGTCGTGTGGACGTTCTGGAAGCTCGCACTGCTGAGCTGCAAGCTAATCAGTTTTCTACCACAACAAAACTGGGTGGTGAGGCTATTGTTTCAGTAGTTAGCGCTGGTGGAGGGGCTCCTAACAGGGATAATCCTAATACCATCCTGGTTGATCGAGTGCGGTTGAATCTTACCACCAGCTTTACAGGTAAAGACTTACTGATTACTGGTCTGCAAGCTTATAACTTAGGGAGCGGTACTAACAGTATCGGCGGTGCTTTAGGCTTAGTACCAGGTGGTCCTTTGCAGCCTCTGAGTGCTAGCAGTGCTCGCCTGAGTTTTGAACCGCAATTTCCTGACGTTGACGTTGCGAACCTATCCCCTATTGGTTCCAACGACATTCACCTTTATAAGTTGGCTTACTTATTTCCAGTCGCTAACAGTCTGACTCTGTTTGTTGCTCCTCGAGTTGAATCAACAGATGCTTTTCCCGCAATTACCCCTTTTGCGAATGAAGGACAAGAAGCAATCTCTCGGTTTGCAGGCTATAACCCTGTGGTTCGCCTCAGTGGAGGGACTTCTGGTTATGGTTTGGCATCTGCTGCAGGCTTCAGTTGGAATCTCTCGAACAAACTGAACTTAGCAGCCTTTTACGCCAGTGTGAATGCAGCCATTCCATCTCAAGCTCCTGATATACTTCCAGGAGTTTCTGGTACACCATTGGGAGCAGGCTTTTTTAGTGGTAGTAGTATTGCTGCGGCGCAACTGACCTTCAAACCCAGCAAAAGTTTAGATATTGGTCTTAACTATGCCCACAGTTATCACGAAATCAATATTCTGGGTACAGGATTAGTTGCCAAGGATATTGGGGCAGCTTTGCCTGGGGTTGCTGCTGGAATACCCGTCAATATTAACTCGGTGGGTGGGACTTTGACTTGGCGGTTTGCTCCGAAGATTGCTTTCTCCACATACGGCTCGGCGTTCTTCGTTGAAGATTCTTCAGGTCGCGTTGATGCTTCCACGACCTTCACCAGTTGGATGGCAGGTCTTCATTTCACGGATCTCTTTAAAGAGGGTAACAATGCGGGTATCATCTTTGGACAGCCACTTTTTGTGACTGATGCCGGTGGTGATGCCAGGTTTAAACTTCCTGGTGAGCGCAGAAGTACTCCTTACCATTTAGAGGCTTACTACCGCTTTAAGGTCAGCGACAATATCAGCATTACACCTGGAGCATTTGTCCTGTTCAATCCTGAAAGTGATAGTAGAAACGACACAACAACAGTGGGTGTACTCCGCACCACTTTCACTTTCTAGAATATTTGTAAGTGGGTCGCTACAACTTACATTGGGCAGGGAAAGCTATCCGCTAAGTAATGGACAAGACTGGACAACCAGTACTGTCTAGTACAGAGATAGCCAGCCTAAGTCTTAATTGACTACGTTTTGAGGGTCATGACACCTACAAGTACTTTCCAGCTTGTAGCAACTGTCGCCAAAGATTAAACAAGTGTATTTAGCGCGCGCTCGTGTCTTTGACATTACAAGCCCTTAAAACATTGGCGTTAGCGAAGCGGAACCTCTTAGGTTCGGAAAACATAACTGGAGTAGCAAGGCGTTTCTTGGCATACAGGGAAGTTGAACAAGTACTACTCCTCTACTTGTTCAACCCCGCAAGGGGTTCGCGCTCGGTACTCGTTTTTAACGTTTGTCCATTTTTTCAATGATTAGAGGCGTACCGATCGCCCTCTGGGAGCATTGCCTCCCTTCCTGTTCCTTGCCCAATCGCCAAAATCATTGAGAACACTGTCAACAAGTTACTAAAAACAAAAATCTCTAGTAAACGCTGATATTTCTTATTCAAGAAAGATTTTTGGCGATTGTACAGGTGCCAGCGCCCTTACGGGCGATCGCCTATGTAATATCTTTGAATGCAACTCCGTATAAAAATTACTGGGTCTAGTCTCCACTTAACGCAACACCCAGTTAACAGAGAATGTCAACCTGTATGTTACATCAACGCGGGTACCAGACCCAGTATGAAATTTTAGGGAATCAGAGTTGAAATACTATGAGCGTCTGCTACGGTTTGGCACAAGGTTGAGATAATCGAGGTCAAACGCGGAAACGCGTTGAGCGTAGTTGACTTTGGGATTGATAGACTCTGCGACGTCGCGGTATTTGCGTGGATCGCCTTCTGCCAATTGCCGTTCTTGGTACTTGCGGCTGTAGAATTTCTCCAGCGTAAAGCGCCAGTCGGTGTTGACAGTACCAGCTGTTTCTTGGAAGTCTTCGCCGTAGCGAGGAGTGACCAAGTTGAAGGGGCGTCCTTCTAAGCGCTTGCGCTGGTAAGGCACAGTGTTATCGCCAAAAGCTTGAGTGTACTCCTCGCTGTCGATGAGGGCATCAACAAAGCCACCGAAGCCCTTGGTGCCAATCACAATCGACCAAGCAATTTCTTCTTCCTTGTTGTAAGATGAACGACCCAACAAACGCCTGAGGGTGATGTCTACGAGACGGTAGTTGTTATTCACCGAGACTACCAAACGGTAAAAAGCCTCAGACTTGATTAAACCACGGATAAAGTCGCGCACTGTAATCGAGCCATTTTTCAGCTGGGATTCCAGAGTTACCTGGCGGTTGAACCTGAGAATCTCATGCTCGCTGAAAATTTGGCGATAAGCCGCCCAAATGATGTTTTGAATGTCAGTGTAAGAACTGACATCTTCAATACGGTAGATATACGGTGTATCTTCATTTTGGTCAGCTTTACCAAAGCTGTTGACGCGATGATTTTGGCTGCTTGGTTTGTATGCAAGTAATGGCAGTGCCATGCTCTGTTCTTCCTCGTAAATTATCAACTATTTAAACAAAGAGCACAAGATGAAAAATAGAAGAGGTTTGATTGCTCAACATCTTCATTCTTTTATCTTTTATTATTTTCCCGCATTTGGTCTACCGCAACGGGAAACTTGCAGTGGGGCTGATGGAAACGGGAACACCTTGCGGCTTTGTCTTTTGTGTTGTGTCGGGAATTTGAATGTTTGCCGTGTTAACTGGTGTGTATTTCACGGGATTAATCTTGATGGAATTCGCCATTTCCACGAAGTTGTTGATGTCGCCCCACTTGTAGCGCTCGGTTTCTTGCTTATCGCGCCAGTAATTGCCATAGCGAGGTGTTACTAGGTTAAAAGGTCTGTCTTTAAAGCGACGACGTTGGTAAGGGACTGTATTCTCACCAAAGTTGGTGAGATATTCCTCGCTGTCTAATAAAGCATCGACAAAACCGCCAAAACCCAAGGTGGCAATTTTAATCGACCAAGCAATTTCTTCGTCTTTATTGTAAGGCGCACGACCTAGAAGCCGTTTGAGGCTAAGTTCTACGACGCGGTAGTTAGAGTTTGTCTCTATCACTAGGCGACGAAACGCTTCAGACTTTGCCAAACCCCGGATAAAGTCGCGCACAGAAATTGCTCGGTTCTTTAGCTGGGATTCCAGATTCTTCTGGCGGTAAAAACTCAAGATTTCGTGTTCGCTGAAAACTTGGCGATAAGCCGCCCAAATTAACTCTTGGATTTCAGCAGCAGAAGGCGCGTCTTCTAGGCGATAACTCCTAGGAGTGTCTTCGTTGGGTACTTCGTAGCCCTCAACGCGCTGGTTTTGAGAACTGGGTTTGTATTCTAGTAAAGGAATTGCCATAGTTAATTGTCCTTTGTCGTTTGTTCTTTGTCATTTGTTCTTTGTCATTCGCCCTATGTCATTGGTTCCACTAATGACTCATGACTAATGACTCATGACTCATGACTCATGACTCTTTAGGTCGTCTTGTTTCCAGGAATGTAACGATAAGGCAAGGCAACTTTTGTGGGTTTCACGGTTGGTTGCGCTGCTCCGCTTGAACTGTACGCTTCAGGAAGCTCTACGGAAGAGATAGAGTTTCTGGCGCTGTCGCTTGTACGCTGGTAATTCAGCCCACCAGGCGCGATACTAGCAGCCATTGCTAAAAAGGTAGAAGGAATCCCTTGAGCAATTCCCCTTTTTCCTGATTGCCCTGAAACGGCAACTTGGTAGTAGGAACGACCTCCTAAGTATTGTGACAACTCACGATTACGCCAGTAATCAGCGTAACGGGGATTCACCAAATTAAAAGGTCTGTCCTTAAATCGGCGGCGCTGGAAGGGTACTATGTCATCGCCAAAGTTCTGGCGGTACTCTTCGCCATCTACCAGTGCATCGATAAAACCATGCAATCCCTTTGTCGCAATGACTATAGACCAAGCAATCTGTTCGTCTTTGCCGTAGGTAGCGCGTCCTAAAAACCGCTTGAAACTGATGTCAACCAAGCGGTAGTTGGAATTAGTTTCTCCCACCAGTTCTCGGTAAACTTCGGTTTTGCCTAATCCCCGGACAAAGTCTCGAACGTTAATCGCCCGATTCCGCAGTTGAGATTCTAGGAAGGGTTGACGATATCTCTCTAAAATTAAATGTTCGCTAAAAATTTGCCGATACCCTGCCCAGATAATGGCATCAATATCTGTGCTTGAAGTGGCATCTGCTAACCGATAGATAGTCGGCGTATCTTCGTTGGGCACTTCGTAGCCTTCGACACGCTGATTTTGGGTTGTTGGTGTAGATTCAAGCAGTGGTATTGTCATCTTTACTTTTACCTTTTTTTATGGTAAACTTTGCCGGACTAGAGAAACGTCATTGCTCGCCTCTGTTTGAGCTAGTTGCACGCGAGCGCGGACTGCTTTTTCATCATCGGTTGCCAGCATTTCCTCAAATCTAGCCCGGATTGGATCGTGCAAATCAGGTACTTTCGCTAGCGCTTGCAAACCAACAACAGCAGCATAACGAATCGACCAGTCGGAATCTTGGGAAATGGCAAGCAAGCCTGACAGCGCTCTTTTTTGGGCTGTGTGGCGTTCTGAAATATCCAGTTGATGCCAGGATATATTTCCCAATCCCTTGGCAGCAGCACGCCGGACACTGGGGGCAAAGTCAGTAGTGGCGGCTGCAAGCAATAGATCTAAGGCGCGAGGATCAGCGATCGCAGCTAATGCCCTGATCGAGTATGCCCGTGCGCCATAGTTATAATCATCTATTTGTGCTAGCAGCTGTGGCACTGCGACTTCTCCCAACTCTGTCAGTCCAGCAACTGCTGCCACTGCTGCCGGTGGATTGTTATAACCAAACACGGCGATTAAGGTGGGAATTGCCGCTGTATCTTTCGCTGCTGCCAATTTTTGTACTGCCGTCACCATTTTCGTAGGTGAGTCCGCTTCGGTAACGGCGCGAATTAATTGTTGGGTATTAGTCATCAGTCATCAGTGAGCCAGCGCTGCAGGAGGGTTTCCCTCCGTAGGCGACTGGCGAACCCGAAGGGTCATTAGTCATGAGTCATTTGCCATTTATCAAATTCCCTAACAAATGACAAATGACAAAGGACTACAACAGAGAATCCATCAAGTTCATAACCTTGATGGCGTTATCACAAAGGGGAGATGCATCGAACTCTTGTTTGAGTTGATGCTCTAGCAAGCCTTTGAGGGCAAAAAGTTTGAAGCTATTTTCTACCGTGGCGTTAGCGATCGCATCCGAGGAACCCATATACCCTATTGCACCCAAATCTCCTACGACAACGCGACGCAATTGCAGAGTGCTGTTGTCCAATATTTTCACCAATTGCTCCCCGTACATGGGGTCTTGTGTCAGTTGGTACATTGCTCTGGCTGCGGCGCATTGCACCCGTGGAACTGGATGCTCTAGAAAAGGTTGAATCAGGGGAATAGCCTCAGTTGCTCCAATGGCTCCCAAGGCTTTGATCACCGCTTCATATGGCTGGGTTAAGTGCGGGCGTCCGGGTACTTGCACCGCAGCTGCTACACCCCCATCTAGCAGTTGCACCAGTGCGCTTACAGCACTATCAGCACGCAGCATTTCCAAAGACTGGGCGGCTGCTTCCCGCACGTAGAAGTCGGAGCATTCCAGGCACTGAATTAAGCCTGGTACGGCTTTGGCATTGCCTAATTTACCCAGCGCTCTTGCAGCATTGCGTCGTAGTGGGTAACCTCCAAGTTCTGTTCTGTCATCTTCATCTTCTAACGCTGCTATTAGGGCGTCTACAGCTTCTGAAGATTTCACACGGAACTTACCCAGCCACCAAGCAGCATAATACCGCAGACTAATATCTGGTGACTGCAGGTTGGCGAGCGCTTGCTCTGTTGTTAGCGGTGGTGCATTTTCTCCGGAAAATTCTTCCGTACTGGGTTCTATCATTACCAACGCATTAGTTTTGTTCTGCAGCGCTTTCGGCGGTCAAAGGCTCAATTTTGACGATTCTACCGCCTAAGCGGGTAATACGCTGCATTTCTTCATTCATCCTGCTGTATGGCACTGTAATAAACACGCTTCCACTGTTGCGGATATCGTACTTATTCTTGTCTGTTTCTGAGTTTTGCCGCAAGCCGACTACTTCGTAACGAAACATCCGGCTACCAGATGTAGAAATGCCACCACTACCAACCGTAGTTTGACCGTACATTTTTCCAATCTCTCCTAAGCGTGTTAGTTTAAAGACAACTAAGTTAATTTTGGATTTTGGGTTTTTGAAGCGCTTGCTCTGTGAGCCAAAATCTCAAATTTTGGTTCACTATGCTGGTGTCACGCTGACAATTTTGCCGCCTTGGCGCTGAATTTGCTGGAGTTTATCAGAAAGTCGCTCGTAAGGCACAAAGAAAGCGGTGCTGCTACGACGTACGCTGGGGTAGCCAGGACCACGAATTCCTGTGACTTCAAGCCGATAGACGCGATCGCCAACTCCGACTGCATTCCCCAAATTTTTCCGAGGAGCAACATCACTCGATGCGCGGTAGCTCCAGTTTTCGTTGTTACCAGAAGGACCGATAATCGAGGAGGCGCTGTTCGTTGCCAACTCACGTGCTAGACGGGGTTTTGTGCCTTCGACTTGAGCGCGATCGCTATTGGCATAACCCCGATATAACCGGAATATCCTATTAAATCCCACGGTTTTTTGTCCGGGTTGAGTCTCAAAACCGCGATAGTAAGGCACAATGTTATCGCCGAAGTTGTTCTGGTACTCCTCAGAATCAATATAAGAGTCTATTTCGGCATCGTATCCTTTGTTTTGGTACAGGTCCAAGTGATAAACCACCTCAGACTCATCATAAGGAGCACGACCCAACAAATGCTTGTAGTTGAGTTCAATTAATCGAGTTTGAAAACTGTTGTAGAAAAACTTCTTTTTGTAGAGTTCTGACTTAGCAACAGCACGTACAAACTCTCGTACTGTCAAGTTGCCATCCCGCAGCAGTGATTCTGCACTCACCAGGCGATCCGATGCCATCACATAATCATTGCCCAAGACTTGCCGATAAACCGCGCGGATCACCAATTCAATCTCTTCTTTGCTGCCGTTAGAGCGCAATTCAACTCGAGGTGCATCGCTAAAAGCCTCTGTTCCCAGCCTCGAGGCTGCTGCTGTAATCGCCATTTTTATTACCCCCTATTTATTTGCACTATGTCGGCTGTTATCCACAGCGTGCTTTGATAAATTTTTTTTATCTATCCCAAGATAAAACAATGCCCGGAGCTTGATTCAACTGCTAGGTGATTCCATCCAGCACTTGCACCCCTCTCCGGGCCGGATCGCTATCTAGCTAAGAGCGTTGATTGCGTAATCAATGTAGGTGTTGGCTTCGTTAGCAGCTTGACCAGACAAACCGTGGTTTCCTTTGATGTGCTTCAAAGCTTCTACATACCAGCTGTTGGACAATTCAAAAGAGCGGTTGATTTCATCCAAACCAGCAATCAAGTACTCATCCAATGGACCAGTACCACCAGCTACCAACGAGTAGGTGATAATCCGCAGGTAGTGACCAACGTCACGAGCACACTTGGACTTACCACGAGAATCAGCGGCGTACTGGGGACCGTTGTATTGGGTGGTGTAGGGGAACTTTTGATACACAGCCTGGGTTGCACCATCAATCAAGCGCTGAGCGTTAGAAGTCAAACCGCGAGCAGCTTCTAAGCTAGCAGCAGCACGCTCATAGCGACCGTTAACAGCTTGCAGTTCAGTGTTGCCTAAGAAACGACCTTGAGTGTCAGCAGCTGCAATAGCTTCAGTAATTGGTGTTTTAACCATGATCTAAAATCTCCTTAGTATTTCGTAATTTTTTGCCTAGATACCTATTGTTTTAGGATTTGGGCTCTTTTTAGTGCTATTTACGCAACTGCAGCAGCCGCGCGGTCAAAGTAGCTTGCAACTTCAGAGATCAGTTGGCTGCAATCGCCTTTGGTGATACCAGCTGGATCGTTAGCAATCCTGACTGCAGCTTCCTTCATCTTCTGAACGCCAGTTGCTACGGAAGAACCAGGAGTACCCAAAGCTTGGTAGGTTTCGCGCAAGCCGTTCAAGCAGCGGTCATCTAGGACACTAGCGTCACCTGCTAAGACGGCGTAGGTTACATAGCGCAAGATAATTTCCATATCGCGCAGACAAGCAGCCATGCGACGGTTGGTGTAAGCGTTACCACCAGGAGCAATCAACTGGGGTTGCTCTTCAAACAAGCTGCGAGCAGCGTCGGTAACGATTTGGGAAGCATTGCTGGTGATGCGGTTTACGACATCCAAGCGCTTGTTGCCGTCTTTAACCACGTTAGCCAAAGCATCAATTTGATCGCTGCTTAGGAACTCGCCTCTAGAATCGGCTTGAGCAACTACTTTGGTGAAAACGTCATATGCCATGGATTTGACTCCTAATTCCTTAGTTGAGTGCTGTCTTGATTAAAACTGGCTTTGTTTTATCAATTTGGAATGGCTGACAACAGACAGTACAGAAAACTGTTTCTCAACTCGTCTCACATTCTGATTGTGTTCCTAGCAGGAACGAGAAATATGAGAACTTGGGGTGATTTTATGAGAAACTGGCAAACTTTACGAATTGATTGCCTTGTTTAACTTTTGTCTGTCATTTAACCCCTCCAGCTTATGTTTATACAATGCTATAGGGGCATTATCTGTTACAAATTATGAATAAATGAGATAGACCAATAAGAAAAGCCTCAAATCCTTTACATATAAGGGCTGTGCCTGAGAAAAGGGCATTTTTTGCGTAACAATACTTTACAATCATTTTTACCAAAGCGTGATTTGAACTTATTTATATTTTTTTAATTATTTAAATAACCTCGACAGGGCGATATATTGAAGTTTCCCATTTCATCTGTAGCCACACCAAATTGTGTAAAGAATTCTTAACAAAGAAGCTCTAAATATAGCTTTTAGTTTCTAAAATTCTTTACGACAGGGGGAGGTAGGGAGCAGGGAGTGGGGACTAGGGACTAGGAACTAGGGACTAGGGAGTGGAGAGTGGGGAGCAGGGGAGAAACTTTGAATTTTGAATGAGCGAATTTTGAATGAGCGAATTGGTTCGTCCCCTCATCAAAATGTCAGCTGCTCTAGGGCGAGTGTTATCCGATGCACAACTTTATCTGAGTCTTGATTTTGTGCCACCTGTAAAAAGGCAGCAATGAGTGGTTCTACAGTGGCTGGTGCAAGCTTGACTAAAGTTTCAACCGCCGTATTTCTCACAGATGGATGATGATGACTTAAGGCTTGAATAAGTGTAGCGATCGCTCCTGCTTCAATTGTTTCACTATCAGATATTGCAGTTATTGCAGAGATAGCATCTGTTGGAGATCATACCCTTGCTTTGAAAATACTGATACATTTCACTCCGCCTGCTTGCCCGCCATGTTCTAACAATAAAGTGAAATGATATGAGGCGTGTTTTAATTGTGAGATTAATTTTTTGGAATCTTGTTATTTATTGAACAACAATGAATAACAAGATTCCCGACTTTTTAAAGAAGTCGGGAATGTCAGCATTTCGATTTTCATAAATTAAATAGGATGGCTATAGATATCAAAAGGGAAACAAGAATGAAGAATTTTTATTCGCCATTCTTTGTTCCTCATTTGCCAATATCAAAGCTGGCTCAACAAATCATCGTAATCGGGCTGCTGAATAAAAATTTTTCATTTTCCAATTTAGGGAGAGATAGCAAATCTCCGGCGGAGAACTTCAAGCAGAGTTGTGAACGTTTGGGGAGGGGGTGCTGTCACTTCAATCCACTCGCCGGATACTGGATGTTGTACCCTGAGTCGCCAAGCGTGGAGTGCTTGACCAGGTAAATTGACTCCCACAGAACGATTGGAACTATAGACGGGGTCGCCGACAATAGGATGACCTATATGGGCGCTGTGAACGCGAATTTGATGAGTGCGTCCCGTTTCTAGCTGGAAGTGCATTAATGTGTAGTTGCCTAAACGTTCTTTGACTTTCCAGTGCGTCACCGCAGGTCGTCCGCCCTGTTCTACGGGAACAACTGCCATTTTTTTGCGGTCAATTGGATGACGACCGATAGGTAAGTCGATAGTCCCGGTTTCCGTTTTGGGTGAACCGAAGACAACGCCAAGGTATTCTCGTCGTGCGGTTTTTGCTTTTAATTGAGCTTGTAGATGTTGATGGGCAAGTTCTGTTTTGGCAATAGCGATCGCCCCGGTTGTATCCTTATCGAGTCGATGGACAATTCCCGGACGTTGGACTCCCCCAATTCCTGGTAGGTTGGGACAGTGAGCCAAGATAGCGTTTACTAAAGTCCCGTCTTGATGACCAGGTGCGGGATGGACAACTAACCCAGCAGGTTTGTTGAGAATTAAGAGCTGGTCGTCTTCGTAGAGAATGTCAAGAGGGATATCTTCTGGTTCGAGTTCTAGGGGTTGCGCTTTTGGTATTTCTATGGAGATGCGATCGCCTGCTTTGACAGCTATTTTCTTTGACGTGCAAACTTTACCATTGAGTTGGACGTGACCTTGTTCTATAAGTTGCTGGATGCGCGATCGCGATAAGTTTGGTAATTCTTCGGAAAGATAGCGGTCTAGGCGATCGCCGTCTTGTTTGACTTCTAAATTAATTTCGTTCACACTTGGTCTGGATTAATTCCTCGTTCTTGAAGTAAAGCACGGAGTGCTTGTAATTCAGCTTCAGCTTGTTCTGCTCTTGTTTCAGCCTGTTTTGCCCTGGCTTCAGCTTGTTCTTGTTCTTGCGCGAGTTCCGAATAGGTAAGAAACCGCCGTCCATCAGGACGATAAATCTGAAGTTCGCCGTCTGACAATTCAAAGCGTATGCCAAGACGGGGACTTATCCAACCTATCATTTGGTCAATTTCTGTTAATTCATTACCAGAGCGTAGCCAGCCAGTTAATTCACCTGTATCTGGATCATACAAGTAGTATTCTTCCACGCCATAGCGCTCATAAAACTTGTATTTACTGATCATCTCTTTGGCGCTATTGCTGGGCGAAAGGATTTCAAACACGACTTGTGGGGGAATATTGTCTTCTCGCCACTGTAGATAAGAACCTCGGTCTCCTTTTGGTCTACCAAAGACAACCATAACATCAGGCGCTCTGCGGGTGAGGTTATCGCCCTCAACGGGATACCACAGTAAATCTCCAGCAACGAACACATTGGGGTCATTGTCAAACAGCAGTTCTAAATTATCTTTCATCCATACAATTAATTCAAACTGCTTGGTGTTATCTGCGATTGGCTGTCCGTCGCTTTCGGGATAGATGATATCTTTTTTGTTGGAAGATGACAACTGAGTAACCATTGCTGTAAGTTTTATTTTTACAGGTAGTATTGTTAATTTTAACGAATCACCGAGGAAGGCAGGAATTTAGCAGCGAAAGCGAGAAATGAGGCGATACAAATGCAGCAGACTCCAGAGAATCAGGCTAGCAACTATACCAGCTGCAATACTCGTCCAGAAAGCACTTGTTTGGAAAAAGGGGATATTTTTGGGTGGGGTTTCTTGGGCAACAATGATAGAGGATGCTATTTGACTGGTTGCTAATCCAACACCTGCGATCGCCACAGTATTGTTGAGATTTCGGTCTCTCTGTGCTTCCTCTATCTCCACCATCCCGCGAATAGTCGCGGTTACGTTTTCTAATATGACTAATCCTGGATTCAGACTGAGATAGTCTTTTTCTAATTGCACCTGATATTTATCCTTAGCTACTTTGCTAAATTCCTCTAAAAATTTCTCATTTTTAAAAAAGTCTTCTTTACACCGCTTGTTTTCGTAGTTACGCCAATTCACTTCAACTGTATGCTGTTGAGTTTGCAGTAAATTTATTTCTTGCACGTATCTAGATACAGTATTAATGTTTGTTTGTAATTCAATTTTTAATTCGTATAACCCTTTTTTTGATAAACATGATATACTATTAATATCTATTAGACTATGTTTATATTTTTCTAATAACCGTAATTTGAGTTCTCTTCCCTGCTCATAAGCCCAAAGTATTTTATGCCTACAATAAAATAAATATCGCCAGTCATTGTTATAATTAGCAGCTTTGGCAAATGTTGCTTCATCGGGATAGAAAATAATGATCACATGGCTGTCTTTTGCAATTCCATCCCACCGTCCTTCACCACGCCACATTTCATAGACTGTAGCGCCTAAAAATTCTCCCACTTGTTGATGTTGATGACCTAGAGGAATTAAGGCTTTGTAAGCTTCATGAGCTATACTTTCAGAAATTGGGGTATGAGCGGGATCTGTCCATCCTGATATCATCCAAGTTTGCCCCAGAAAGCCCTTGTCTGAAAGTCTCCATGTTGGCAAATCTTCCACTTGTGGCAGAATCGCTAAATCTTTGATTTGAGTAATGTTTAATGCAATATCAGATAATTCAATTTCCTGATCAAGAGAGCAGCAATAACGCAGGCAATTTGTATCTTCAAAATTCACCCGACTGTAAGAACCATCAACAGCGGCAGAAATTGTATTCCAAAAATCCAGACGTTGTAAATCTTCATCATTGATTTTAGTCGAGTATCCCTTTTCTTTAAGTTTATCCGGCAGCTTCACCCAATAATCTTCTATCTTGCTTGCCAATCCCTCTCCAAGGTTGTAAACAAATAAATCTAGGGTGGGATACTTTATTTTGCTCATTAAGAATCTTTTGCGTTATTTGGTATAATTTCTGATTTTTGTTTTTTCGCTTCTGCACTAGAGTCTGAAGCTTTCAAAATCGGAATTGCAATATTTGCCAGATGTTCTGAGGGAGTGGGAGTGGGTTGATTTTGCTGGCTGGGTTTATCGTATTTGTTGCGCTCTTGAGTTTCATATTGCTTTTGGATATTGATTCGAGCTTCCTGGTAAAATTGCTGAATACAGTCGTTTTTTGCCAATTCTAACAAGCGGTTAATAGCAACATTTGGTGTGTCTGCCAATATTGCACCAACTTGGTTAATTTCCTGTTGTAGCTCTGGTGGTAAGGGAGAATCTAATTCTACCAAAGCTGTTAAAAAGGCGCGTAGAGTGACTGTTTGTAGTTGGTTCATAAGATTTAGTGGGTTGTTTTAAAAGAAAGAACCTCACCCCCCAACCCCCCTCTCCGCCAGCAGAGAGGGGGGCTATTATTCCCCTCCTCGCTTACACGAAGGAGTGATATTTTTTCCTCCTCGCTTACACGAAAAAGTGCTATTTTTTCCTCCTCGCTTGCACGAAGGAGTGTTATTTTTCCCCTCCTCGCTTGCGGGGAGGGGTTAGGGGTGGGGTGACGCGGATCTATTTTCACAAAAGTGCTATGATTTACCTCCTCGCTTGCACAAAGGAGTGTTATTTTTCCCCTCCTCGCTTGCGGGGAGGGGTTAGGGGTGGGGTGACGCGGATCTATTTTCACAAAAGTGCTATGATTTACCTCCTCGCTTGCACAAAGGAGTGTTATTTTTCCCCTCCTCGCTTGCGGGGAGGGGTTAGGGGTGGGGTGACGCGGATCTATTTTCACAAAAGTGCTATGATTCCCTTCCTCGCTTGCACCAAGGAGTGCTATTTTTCCCCTCCTCGCTTGCGGGGAGGGGTTAGGGGTGGGGTAATGCGGATGTATTTTCACAAAAGTGCTATGATTCCCCTCCTGGCTTGCACAAACGAGTGCTATTATTCCCCTCCTCGCTTGCGGGGAGGGGCTAGGGGTGGGGTGACGCGGATGTATTTTCACAAAAGTGCTATGATTCCCCTTCTGGCTTGCACAAACGAGTGCTATTTTTCCCCTCCTCGCTTGCGGGGAGGGGTTAGGGGTGGGGTAATGCGGATGTATTTTCACAAAAGTGCTATGATTCCCCTCCTGGCTTGCACAAACGAGTGCTATTTTTCCCCTCCTCGCTTGCGGGGAGGGGTTAGGGGTGGGGTAATGCGGATGTATTTTCACACAGGTTTACCAGTTAAAATAAACCCAGCCCAATAATAAGGATGGGCATAAACAGGTTTAGTAGATGTCATCCTATCTCGGTCATTTTCTATAATTTGCGCCTCCGTTTCCAAGTACTCTCTACACAGGGGTTCATCCAAATCTTTAGCTAAATCACAATACCACTTTGCTAAACCTTCATAAGTCAACTGACGCAGCCAATCCTTTGCTTGTTTCAGCGCCGCAGCAGGGCTTTCCTTTTGCTTAAGCAACTGGTAAAATTTAATCATTAATATAGCAGTAGAACGTTCATCAACTCTCCACAAAGTGCTAACAACGTAGTTCGCACCCTTCGCAAGAAAACCACTCACTAAACCGACATATTCATCCACCAAACTTTCTTGACTGGTAATTCCTGTTTCGCAGGCAGAAAGGCAAATTAATTGATACTGACTCAAATCTAATTCGTCATCATCAACAATATCCCCCAAAGTCAATTTATCCGGTTCTGCTAACATCAAAAATGACTCTCGCGGCTGTTCTGGTATGTGGTCGCCATGTCCGGTAAAATGAAAGAAACCCGTATTCTCTCGTAAAGCATCAATTAACGCTTTTTGTTTGACGGGTGGAATTTGCAACTGACGACAACCTGGATACAGCGAAGCCAGGGCGACTGATTCAATATTGGCAAAGGGTAACTCACTGTTTCCCACATTCACTATATTTGTAGGATCATCTCCGAGTGGTTGGTTAAACGGCTGCGCTAGAAGTTTTAAACCAATCTGGAAACTGGGCAAATATGTGATAGTGAAGCGTTCAGGAAACAGGTAATCTAAAGGCAGTAGGTGTAATTCCCGGTGGGGAATTAAAATCAAATGGTCAACATCTTTGAGATAGTCTCTGAGGCGATGAATTTCTAAGATGTCGCGGAGTTGATTCAGCAACGTATCTTCCATGTCTTGCCGCCAAGGGGCTGTTTCTTTCGCTGCACTTGTATAATTTCCTTGGCAGTAATCTTGATAACCTTGTTTCCACTTTTGCATCCAACCTTCAAAACGCTGGAGTTGGTGGAGATGCGCTAAATACAACCCCTCCCCTTGCACTTTCCCCCTCCTCGCTTGCGGGGAGGGGTTAGGGGTGGGGTAATGCGACACCGGGGATAGCACCTTAGGCGGCTGGTTATGCTTAATAATAAAAGTAGTAATAGCAACAGGGCTGATGTGCCAGTAAATTGCCGCCGTTTTGGGATTAAGCAGTTTTTGCATATCCTTGTAATGAAACTGCGGCGGCTGATAGTCCCAACCTTCCCGCAACCAAGCAAGACAAGTATTTTTACGTTTCTCCGCCAATTCCAAAGCTGCTATTTCCTTGTTAAATTGGTTTGACTGGAGGCGGATATCTACCCGCAATTGATCAAAAGCCGCAAATTTCCGCGCTAAGGAAATTTTCTCTCCTTTAAATTCGCACTCTCGCACCAACTGTTCCAACCGCTGTGTCCCCTCTTCCAAGCGTCTCGCGAAAGTCTGCTTGTCACCCAAAGCAGAACACACTTTCAGGAATTCTTCCAATACTTGCAAGTGTCGCAGGCGGAACTTCTCGAAACTCAGGAAATTCAAAGCTTGTTCATAGCTTGCTTTCGCTTCAAACCAGTCGGGGAAAGGGTTTGGTTCGTCTTTAGCGTATTCGTACAAGATTTCCCCTTTGCGACGATGCAACTCGCCGCAACCTTCTTCATAGTCAGGAGTCTGGGGTTTAAGCGCCTTGATACCATCATCCCAGGTTTTTACCGCAGCTTTGTAGCCTTGGGATTTGAGGAGTGCAATACCGCGATTACCCCAAGCTAGCCAATACTGATAATCTGTTAGGCGAAGGGCTTCATCGAATGAGGCTAGTGCATCTTCATATCGCCCTAAGTTACCCAGCGCATTACCCCGATTGTTCCAAGCTTGCCAATCCTGATAATCTGTTAGGCGAAGGGCTTCATCGAATGATGCAACTGCATCTTCATATCGCCCTAAGTTACCCAGCGCATCTCCCCGGTTGAACCAAGCTAAGTGGAAGTCAGGTTTGATTTCTATGGCTTTGTCGAATGATGCAACTGCATCTTCATATCGCCCTAAGTTACCCAGCGCACCTCCCCGGTTGTTCCAAGCTGAGTCATTGTCAGGTTTGATTTCTATGGCTTTGTCGAATGATGCAACTGCATCTTCATATCGCCCTAAGTTACCCAGCGCATCTCCCCGGTTGAACCAAGCTGAGTCGTAGTCAGGTTTGATTTCTATGGCTTTGTCGAATGATGCAACTGCATCTTCATATCGCCCTAAGTTACCCAGCGCATCTCCCCGGCTGTTCCAAGCTGAGTCGTAGTCAGGTTTGATTTCTATGGCTTTGTCGAATGATGCAACTGCATCTTCATATCGCCCTAAGTTATCTAGTGCTACTCCCCGGTAGTTCCAAGCTGAGTCGTAGTCAGGTTTGATTTCTATGGCTTTGTCATAAGAGGCGATCGCATCATCATATTGCCCTAAGTGATACAGCGCAACTCCCCGGTTGTTCCAAGCTGAGTCATTGTCAGGTTTGATTTCTATGGCTTTGTCACACGAGGCGATCGCTTCTTCATACCGTTGCAAGTGATCGCATAGCACAGCCCCCCGGCTATTCCAAGCTGAGTCGGAGTCAAATTTGATTTCTATGGCTTTGTCATAGGAGGCTACTGCTTCTTCATATTGCCCTAAGTGACGCAGCGCATCTCCCCGGTTGAACCAAGCTGAGTCGTCGTCAGGTTTGATTTCTATGGCTTTGTCAAATGAGGCGAGTGCATCAGAATACCTTCCTAAGTTATCCAGCGCATAACCCCGGTTGAACCAAGCTGAGCCGTCGTCAGGTTTGATTTCTATGGCTTTGTCGAATGAGGCTAGTGCTTCTTCATATCGCCCTAAGTTATACAGCGCACCTCCCCGGCTGTTCCAAGCTGAGTCGTTGTCTGGTTTGATTTCTATGGCTTTGTCAAAGGAGGCTAGTGCTTCTTCATATCGCCCTAAGTTATACAGCGCATAACCCCAGTTCTTCCAAGCTGAGCCGTTGTCTGGTTTGATTTCTATGGCTTTGTCAAAGGAGGCTAGTGCTTCTTCATATCGCCCTAACTCACCCAGCACATTACCCCGATTGAACCAAGCCCAGTCGTTGTCAGGTTTGATTTCTATGGCTTTGTCAAAGGAGGCGATCGCATCTTCATATCGCCCTAAGTAACCCAGCGCATAACCCTGGTTGTTCCAAGCTGAGTCGTTGTCAGGTTTGATTTCTATCGCTTTGTCGTAGGAGGCGATCGCATCATCATATCGCCCTAAGTTACCCAGCGCATTACCCCGGTTGAACCAAGCTGAGTCGTCGTCAGGTTTGATTTCTATGGCTTTGTCGTAAGAGGCGATCGCTTGTTCACACCGTTGCAAGTGATCGCATAGCACAGCCCCCCGGCTGTTCCAAGCCCAGTCGTTGTCAGGTTTGATTTCTATTGCTTTGTCATAAGAGGCGATCGCTTCTTCATATCGCTTTAAGTTACGCAGCGCAATACCCCGGTTGAACCAAGCTAAGTAGTAGTCAGGTTTGATTTCTATGACTTTGTCAAAGCAGGCGATCGCTTCTTCATAGCGTTGCAATTCATCTAACGCAATCCCTCTACCATGCCAATCCTCTGCATCTTCGGGTACAAATACAATAGCTTGCTCAAAATCTGCCTGTGCTTGCTGTGTTTGCTTCAGTTCTTGGTAAGCCAAACCCCGCCGCGCTAGTGCCAAAATGTAGTTTGGCTTAATTTCCAAAGCTTGGTTCAGGAATTCCACGGACTCCTGATATCGTTCCAGACGATAGCAAGCTAAACCCAAGCCATACAACACCTGGTGGTTTTGCGGTTCCAGCGTAGCAGCTTGGTGAAAAGTTTCTAAAGCTGCTGCGTAATCTCCCTTATCCAGTTGGTGGTGTCCTTGCTCTAGTAAACTTGCTACGCTGGCGTTTGGCGTCATCTTCCAACCGTCTGATTGTTTTAGTGACTATTTTAACTTCTACATCAGTATCATTGCCACTCCGGATTTTTAACTCCGAGCTAATAGCTAATATCAAATCCGGATCTAATACCCCCTTTATAATTTAGTCCGCGTAGGCGGACTTTGTTTGTGTAGTCGCGATTTCTAATCGCCTGGGCTAAAAAAGGGTTAGACAAGCGGATTTGGTATAAGGTGTATTAAAATTGACTTCAATTCTTGTCTCTTCTTGTTTATATAGCCGTTCTCAATTCAAGAGAACACAGTTTTAGACTTTCGTGGGATGGGCATCCTGCCATACCTGTCAACTTAAGCTGAAAACGCTGTAATTACGTTAGATCATGCTCTCATCTTACCCACAATTCTCGCTCCACCCCGGTTTTGCCTAACGCCAAAACCTCCCCTCCCCTTACCAAGGGGAGGGGATTAAGGGGAGCCAGCGCTGCAGGAGGGTTTCCCTCCGCAGGCGACTGGCGTGTGGGGTAAATCAACGTGGAATAAAGGTTTAAACGTGATTGTTGACACCAATCGCATCCTGCCCGTCCATCCGGGTAGGCTTTGTCAGTATAGCCCTAGACTTCTAATCTAAGGGCTGTGAACTCCAAGATATGTCCTTTCGGCACGGTTCCACTTGTCAAGTAATTTCTTATATCAATTTTTGGCTAAAGTTGTTTAGCCTTCAGGGCAAACCGCCAAGAAACAGAAAACGCAATAGTATTATAATTTTTTCTGTTAAAAAGGCTATGTATCAGATGGAAAGACTATTTGTAAATCTAAAAAGTTCCTAAATTATATAAACTTCATCAAATCTACATAATATTGGCAAGTCACCTTTAGCAGGGCAGATTTTACGGCAGTATAAATTTTTCCTTATGGTTCACTTCGCGTTTGTTGCTAAGAAATACATCTAACGTCTTGCTTCTGCACAGAGCTTTATATCTTACGAAGGATGCAAAGGCAGTTGTAGTCAACCGTACATTGCTTCACCTGTAGATGTATATGTGGTATGGGTATTTATTTCTTCTTGTTGGTATGTAGCATTAAAAACTTAATTGCTCAGTATTTATTTATTCTTTTTTGATTGTTTGCATCTTAATACATAAAAGTTTCATGAATTCAGTTGATTAGATTAAGTAGAAGCGCTGAAACAATGAGACTTTCAAATCTTTTTTACAAACCCTGTTGGAACCAAAGCGCTTTCTCACCCAATCTTTCACTTACTCATAGTAGTTTTCATACATCTTTTCACTTTTTTGTGAAAATTATAGTAATCTAAATGTTAGTAAGGAATTTACTTATCATCTACCCCTAACTGAACTTTCTATTTTTTAGGTATGTACTCAACTTCTTGACTTTCGCAAGAAATTCCTGAAGGTGGTACTTAGAACTCCCCAGGGTAACGATTCATTACGAAATAACGTTATATTTTGTTACCGATACATATGAAGAAATTAGCTTCTTATGAGACAGTCGCTTTCGCGTCTAATGATACAGCATTGCTGTATCAGTTATTACTATCACCACTTGTAGGAGTTTACCATTCTTGTGGTTCAAACAAATATTCTGCTTGGGCGAGAGAGAAAACTTAGCGGACAAGCGTTTTCTAGAAATGGCAGGCAGAGTCAAAATATGCTTCTCCTGGTTGAAAAATATATCAGTAAACCAAGAAATATTTTGTATTCAAGGATACTTTATCAAAGTTTGTTTGAGAAACAGTTGTTGAGTTAGTCAACACATCATACCTGATAATGGCACAAACTTTACTGCTAGATACGGTTCTCAAAACAACAGTTAGATAAGATCTGAAATTCTCTGCATAAGCCATCTGTAATTCCTCTATTGCTATAAGAAGAAGCAATAGAACCTAAGCAAAACCCTGAAGGTGCATAATTACCGCATTTACCAGGAATTAGGCATCTCCTTTGCTTGCTCTTGTGTTGGGGAGCGCTCTTTGTTTTCTGTGATTGAGTAACTGCAATCTCAGGTCTGTTATGCTCTGTGTTAGCTTTCTGCAAGCAAGTGGGAGTAGTGCTAATACTACTTCTTAATAACAGAAAGTACAAAGAGCGTGGCAACAATCGAGAGCCATTTTGCTATTTACTAATAGCATGATTTTTCTACTATTTAGCCATGAGTACCTCTGTTCATATTTTTATCATTCTTTCAGTTGAAAATGTTGATTTAAGTCCAAAGCCATGAATATGACGACACTTCCTATTGGTAGATACAGATTTTTTCAGACATTACAGCCATTATCTGTATTAGGAAAAATGACCAGTAAGCCTCTTACTGGTTGTTGGCAAGTTTTTAGCCCGTCAGCTTCTTGGTCAATTTATCTAGAGGAGGGTAAACTGATTTATATCTGCTCTGCAGATAAAATGTTTGATTTGCTTTACAAACATTTACAGCGTTTGAGTGAACAAATTCCTACTCTCCATAGTGGAATTGATAAACAGTTGCAGGCGGTATTTGAAACGGGACTTGTCAATCAAACAATACCGAATCCAGATTATTTGGCTATTTGCTGGTTAGTTAATCAAAAGTATATCAGTCCTGAGCAAGCCGGGATGCTGATAGAGGAATTGGCGATAGAAATTCTTGAGCAATTTCTGAAGATAAAAGAGGGAAGTTATGAATTTACCTCGGAGAGTTTTCTAGATGATCTGCCAAAGTTCTGTCATTTAGATTTGCGCTTACTAGTCGAAAAGTGTCAAAGTCGATCCCCAAATCAGAAAAATACTAAATCACGAGGTATACAAGAGCGCCTTCACTCTTTGTCATCAAAAGTACGGCAGTTTCAAACAAAAACTGAGCAACAATTTGTAAACAAAAACAGTCATCAAACAGCAGAAGCCAACAGTAACGATGATAAACAGCAGCAATTTTGCCGAAAATCATCTGAGACAAAAGTTTACAAAATCATTTGCATTGATGACAGCCCTGTCATCATCAATTCCATTACTAACTTTTTAGATGACAAAATGTTTTCTGTGATTGGAATTGATGACTCCTTAAAGGCTTTAATGCAAATTATCCGCGTCAAACCGGATCTCATTTTACTAGATATTGAAATGCCAAATTTAGACGGTTATGAACTGTGTTCCTTGTTGCGTAAGCATTCGTACTTTCACCATACACCTATAATTATGGTTACAGGCAGAGTAGGATTGATAGACAGAGCAAAAGCAAAGATTGTTAGAGCTACAGGTTATTTAACCAAGCCTTTCACACAAGTAGATTTACTAAAAGTCGTCTATCAACACATTGAGTAATCTATGAGTCAAGCCAAACTAGTACTAAACTTTACCTGTTTTAGTTTGTTTTATATACAAAGCTTTGAGTATTACTCGCTTTAGCGCACTTGTTGCCATTATAATTTTTTTTATTGCAAATAATGAATTAATATAAGTAGCTCGACGTTAATAAATGTAGGATTGTAGCGCGAAGCGTAACCCATGCTGTCCTTTGCGATTGATGCTGTACTCAAAGGCTACGCATCCTACAAAAAATTCTGTCCGCCTACTTAACAGTTTGCGGTTAAATTCAGTCAGTTCTGACACCTCAACTCTGAACTTCTCTCCTAACAAGGCTAGTAGTTCAGCACATTAACTTTGATAGGGTTCGTAGTAAGCACGCTTCGTGCTTTAATAGAGCGCTCTTTGCGCTCACTAGATACCCCTCAAACAAAGCTAGTGGCGCATCACTAGAAGTTTAGGCTCAAATTTTGCACCAACCCCAAGCGAATAGAATATGCGCTACCCGTAGGATAACCTGCTCGCGGTAGGTTTAGTCTGTTTGTCCGTAAATGCGGTTTCAACTGCTAGATGCATTTCATTGAACAAAGAATTATTCTGTTTCAGAAGCATTGGTTACAAAATTGCAAAAGTCACTCATGCTAAATCGGCTATGGAAATACTTTTATCATCAAAACAAAACTTGATAATTTCTTTTGGAGGAATGCTCATTATGAGCAGTTTTGCTTTTTAAGTTTGCTGCAAAATATATCAGAGTCATCAAAAATTAAGTATCTATTCTGTGCAGTTCTAAAAATCAATCAATTAACTGTTTGTGAAAGCTCAAGCAGAGTAAGTAATGCCTATGTAACTAAGCTCGACTTTATCCATTTTCCAGCAACGCGATGCTCCTTTGGAGCCTTTGCAAGGCGCGATTGCGATTCGGGGCACAGGCATTGCCAATGGCGCTTTTCTCCCGCTGAGTCCAGAGGACACGCCAGGCTTACGCGATGGGCAAAGCCCCGCATAAAGGCGATCGCATACGCTCAAACCCTTATTGAACCTATACTTTGACTTTTTTGCTCTCGGCAAAATTAGTGACGTAGGAAAAAGTTTTTGCCACAAAGCTAGAACTTTTGCTAGATAATAAGGTTTACGCTGCTGAATTGGATAAAGTCGAGCTAAACAATTGATAGGTAAACAGTACTGTATGCAATTTAATGAATGGCAGCGTGAATTTGAATTGAAGTATGAATAGTTCAAACATTACACTTGCCCTCACACAAACCCAGAATAACTTAGAATACAGCTATCTAAAGTTTCAGCTTCATCAACAGACTTCTGATTTTATACCAATCAACGACATCCAAGAAGTGCTTATAGCACCGATTGAGTCTGTGGCATTGATGCTAAATATAACCGCCTACATTCTAAGATTGATGAACTGGCAAAAGGAGCATACTTTGGGTGATTGATTTGCCAAGAATGCTTAATATAAAAGACTTTAACAATAGGTTTCGGCAGTACAATGTGATAATTGTTCGTAAGGAAACTGTGCTTTTAGGCTTAGTTGTGCCAGCAAGAAAAGGTACAAATAGGTTATCCACAGATACCAGGAAATCTCCTAGTTCACAAGTACTACTAAGCTTATTTCCCTATTTGGGAGGGTGTGTTTGCTAAGATAAAGAATTGTGACTAGTCTGATATTTCAAAGCTATTTTGCCTTCTTCAATTCTTCACATCACCTAATATTTGCTATTATAAATTATCTCATTTTAGTAGCTCACTAACATCACCCTTGAGAATTGCTTAATAGCTACAAAAATTAGTCATTTTTTCTTTGGCAATTGGAGATGACTAATGACGAATGAACGCCACTTGCTAACAAAGCGGGAAGCCCTTCTCAGTAGCCCAGACGCACTCGCGTACGGGTAGAACTCACCAGTTACCTAGAGGTTGGGAAACCCCTTCGGGTATCTCCTCCTACAGTACTGAATCTCTCACGCAGTGGCACTATCATGACTATTGACGAATAAACACTATGTTACGAGACAAGAAACTAGAAACCCAGTTGCAGTTTCTAGAGGAAGCAACTGACTCTCTCAATACTCTAGAAACTGTCTTATTGGAAGTCAAATTTAATCGTCAAATTGCTCTACCAAAAATCAATGACGGGCTGAGAGCTGCTCATTCTATAAAAGGCGGCGCAGGCATGGTGGGATTTCGGACTTTAAGTGCTTTGGCTCACCGCTTAGAAGATTCCTTTAAAGTTTTGACAACTCAAAAAAACTTTTTAGAACTTGACACTGACTTGCAAAGTTTACTCCTAGCTGGAGTAGATTGGCTGCGTCAGATAGTGAAACTACATTCAGAAGGTTATGCTATTGATGAGCAGTGGTTAGCAACCTTTTGTTATCCAGTTTTTGAAGAGTTGCAAGAACGTTTGTACTATTTTGTTTCCGAGGATACCATAACGATTTTCTCACCAGAAAATGGGTTACAAGACATTATTTCCTTACTTTTTAAAACAGAAGTAGAAGACTGTCTGCAACGCCTAGAATCTTTGATTTTAGATGGCGAACAGTCTGTTTTGCACTCCGAAGTTGCTATGATGGCAACTGAGTTGGGTGGTTTGGGGGAAATGCTCCAGATACAAGCTTTTACTCAGCTTTGCAAGTCAATAACCGAAGAATTAGAAGCAGCAGAAAAAGTTGAAGAAATTGCTCGGTTAGCATTGCAAGCATGGCGGCGATCGCAAGCCTTGATACTTACAAATCAGAGTGATAGTCTGCCAACAGAGCTTACCCACAATCTCCACACTTTATACCAATTTACATTCCAACAGCTAACCTCAGACTGGTAAAGGGGACTGGGAATTGGGGACTGGGAATTGGGGATTGGGTAATAAAGACCGAAAAATTATGTCCGGGGAAATATTGCCCTTTCCCAAGCCTAATAGTCAAAATTCGTAATTACCAAATCGCCGCCGCAGGGGGAAACCTCCCTACGAGGCTGGCTCAAGAAATTACAAATTGCGAAATAGAGCGTGCATCTTGACTACTGCGCCAATGACAACAATTGCTGGCGCTCCAAACCCAGTTGCCTCGACTTGCTCTACAATTGTTCCTAGCTTACCAATCAATTCTTCCTGATCTGGTCGTGTACCCCAACGCACCAGAGCAATAGGCGTTTCTAAACCCAACCCAGCTTTGGTTAACTGTTCGACGATATAAGGCAGATTGTGAATACCCATGTATATCACAATCGTTTCTGAACCGTGGGCGATCGCATTCCAATTTACTGCGGGACGATACTTACCTGCTGCTTCATGTCCAGTCACAAAAGTGACAGACGAACTATACAACCGATGCGTCAAAGGTATACCAGCATAAGCTGGAGCAGCAATTCCCGAAGTAATACCAGGCACAACTTCTACAGGGATTCCAGCTTCTACCAATTCTTCCATCTCCTCACCACCGCGACCAAATATAAACGGGTCTCCCCCCTTGAGCCGCACAACAATGGCATTATCCTGCGCCTTAGCAATCAGCAGGTCTGTCGTTTCGTCCTGAATCATCGAATGACGCCCCCGCCGCTTACCAGCATCAATTTTCTCTGCTTCAGGATTAATCATCGCTACAATTGCCGGACTAACCAAAGCATCATAGATGACCACATCCGCACACTCTAACAATCCCTTACCCTTGAGAGTCATCAACCCCGGATCTCCCGGTCCCGCGCCCACTAGGTAGACCTTACCCAAACACCTTGTATCTTCTGTGGGGTGGGCATCTTGCCCGCCGTTGTCTTCGCGGTTCATTTTTCCAACAAATCCCAAATCAATTCGACTAATTCTGCACGTGTTCCCAAAGGCTCAGCCAGTTGAAAACTCACCTCAGGAAACTGTAATTTTAACTCTTCTTGCCTTTGAGCGACAGCATCAGTCATTCCACCTGCAAATAGGAAGTATGGTATTATCAACAAATTCCTGTACCCAGCGCTGATCAACTCTTGCACCTGCGCTTCCAAGCTGGGAGGCATACCCAAGTAAGCAGCCACTGCTCCTATCTCTCTTGCAATTGCTTCGACTGGATCGTTAGCTCCAGGGCGACGACTACCATGAGCTAAAAGAATGTTCGCTTCTGCTTTTGTAGCAACCACTTGCTTCGCCAGCAAGCGCCCTAAATCAGGATGGGTTCCCAAATATGGTTGTAGGGATATCTTGATATCTTGACCGAGAATTTGCTTTGCCAGTGCGACTTGGGCTGGAATATCTTCCATCACATGAACTCCTGGCAGCAGAAATAGCGGTAGGATTTTCAGACTATTGCATCCAGAATCCAAAGCATTCTTGCCAAATTTTATGATTTGCTCATGCAAGGGATCGGGGCTCAATTCCAAGTATGCTGTACCGACCAAGGTTTCGCATTTTGACAGGGAAGCTACGTCCCCAGTTGCAATATAAAGTAAATCGCTTTGTCTGTTATGACATAACAGCCCAGCCAGATGTTGCATAGCAATTTCCGGACGCGGATCGCGACTTCCGTGGGATACCAGCAGATACGCAGATGCCATTGACAAGGACGTCACTCAAATGTTTGGTTTCTTAAATATAACCTGAGTTCAATTGGCTCACTATATCGCAGCAGATAAATAGCAATTAGCCAGGAACTGTAAGTTCCTGGCTGTTGTGGAGATTAATTGACAATGTCGTCAGATGTCAGTTGATTTCTCTACTTACTTTTCTGCAACGGGATCAGCAACGTAACGGAAAGTTGGTTCAGAGTTCCAAGGACCGCGTTCGTCCTTACCATCACTAGACAAGTTGTAGTAAATGTCCACAGTGGTATCAGGTTGGATATTACCGAAGAATGGGTCAGTTAACTTACCCAAAGAATCCAACGCCTTCATGAACATTTGGGTATGAGAAATTTCCCGAGTCAGAAGATGA
This sequence comes from Scytonema sp. HK-05, assembly GCF_963872035.1. NCBI lineage: Bacteria > Bacillati > Cyanobacteriota > Cyanophyceae > Nostocales > Scytonemataceae > Scytonema > Scytonema sp. HK-05. Next base: position 91,014 of record NZ_CAWMYC010000068.1, on the reverse strand, counting down.
ACGAGTACCTCTTTAGTAGCGTCATCAGAAGCGAGCTTAATCAATTCTTCGTAGGTTTGACGTGCGCCAGCTTCAGCAGCAATGTCAGCTCGCAAATCGCGTACAACATCTCCGCCCTCATTGACATAAGCTGCTGTCCAAGCTTGACCTTGGCTATCTAGCAAGTGAGGTCCCACACCCCGCACAGCAAACAAAGTGCTTTTGTAAGCCTCGGTTTGGTCTACATTTTTGGTATGACCTTCGATGAGTTTGCCTACCATCTCCAAATGGCTAAACTCTTCGATCGCAATGTCTTGCAACATATCCCGAATTCCAGGATTTTCGCAGTGTAAGGACTGCGTCCAGTATTGCAAAGCTGCTGTTAGTTCACCTGTTGCACCACCAAACTGCTCTAAAAGTAGTTGGGCAAAACGTGGATTTGGTTCAGCGATGTTAACAGGTTTAATTGTTTCTTTTTTGTGAAAAAACACAACTCTGCTCCTTTTTTTTTGATTTATTTATTCCAGTTCCTTAAGAGTAAGTTTTGTGGTTCGGACTCTTGTTGAAAGCTGGAAATTTTCTGCACCCATCCACAAATGTTAAGGGTGGCAGTTCGCTGAAACCTGCATCCTGAGTAAGACTTGCTATTTGAGTAGCTCTATCCAAAGTTGTTATTATCTGGCCATGCTATTGCTTTTGGGCACTGTATGTATAGAAATTGTCCAACGCTCCCACCGTCTCAAATTTATAAGAGGGTATCCAATTATTGAGTTTTAAATCTGTACGGTAAACACTAAAAAGGATGAAATCTTGTTTTTGTGTACGAATTGAGATAACTTCCCTGATACGCGGGTTTGCTACGTCTACCAATTTATCGCAGTTCATTTGTATTAAATTTTCTAATAAATTTGTAGTTTTCTTACAAACACTGCTTTTCAAGTATTCGGTCAGCCTTTCCACTGCATACTCTTCATATCTCGCCTGACTAGGATTTGTGTTCGCCATCGCCAGACCCAAAACTGATACTCCTAGTACTCCCACACATGCAATAATAGTAAAGGCTCTCATTTTTCATAATTGCTATTCGCCGTAGTAATTAGACTCCAGATTAACTGAGTCCGTTCCTTTGGCAAAAGCACTTGATCTATTCAGCAGCAGTGTTATACTATGGATAGTAATGGCGAGCGTAGCCAAGCGGTTAAGGCAGAGGTTTGTGGTACCTCCACTGGTGGGTTCGACTCCCATCGTTCGCCCTGCAGTTAAAAGAGTAACAATCGGGTTGACAGTAACCTGAATCAGTCATCAACGCGAAATCCCCCAACTTAAAGTTCGGGGGATTAAATTTATAACAGTTTTAAAACTATCGGGCATCCCTACGCCTCATAACAACCAGAACATCTGCGACAACTCATCGCAGAGTATGAGTGCCTGTTCCAGCTTTTTCTACGCTGCTATTGAGAAACGAGTTGAAAAAATTAAGAATTGTGTCATTCTCTCTAAAAGATGCCAAGCAGAAAAATGAAAGTGAATCCACATAAGGCAAGTAAAGAGACGTGTTACCAAGTACCCAAAAATATCATCAAAACGCTCATTTCTGCACAGTTCGTTCCCACTCTTCTAGCCATTGCTCTATTTTTTCTCTCAAAAGACTTTGCCATCCAGGCATTGCTTTTATCCTTTCCAATATCCCCTGCCTAAGTTTTAGTTGCAGAGGATTTTTATCTAAGGGTACCTTCTCTCTAGGTGATATTCGATACTTGTTTTCTTTTTGAAATGGCATTGTCTTGTGAGCACTGTAGCTAGTATACTGACATAAGTATAACAAAGCGCTCTTGATGTATTCCCTAAAATTAGAGTTAAAACTGAACAATTTAGAACGCTCTAAGCTTGCGGGGTGTGCAGGGTTTGCGCGGTTTGTATACAACTTTGGGTTGTCGATGCTGCAAGCGTCCTGGGATTTTGAGAACATTAAGGCTAGTGATTCTAAGCGCTTGCACAAGATTGAAAAAGTCTTCACAAACTATGTCAAGACTCATCCAGATTTCGCTTGGATGCAGAATTATCCATCCGCTATCTATTCCTGTGCTTTTCGTAATTTGGCTAAGGCAGTGGACAGGTGGCGCAAGGGGTGCTCAAAGTTCCCTACAATGAAATCCAAAAAGCGCGGCGATAGTTTCACGGTTCTCAAGAAATCTGGAGTCTATCCTGCCAAGGGAGAGGCAATGTTGCCGTTCTCTAATCGACAAGTTCTTTTCCCTGGAAAACGTATCACTATTCCTGGGCTAGGAGAATTTAAATTACGGCAACCCATACCTTTTACCTGTTCTAGTCAAACATTCACCATTTCTAGAACAGCAGATAAGTGGTATATTTCTTTTATGCTAGACGCACAAAAGATTCCGACGAGTGTTCATGAAGTTGAATCCGTAGGTATTGATCTGGGCGTTAAATGCTTTGCCACCTTATCTGACGGTTCTAGGCTTATTGCGCCACCCTCACTCAAAATAGCGAAAACCAAGCTCAGTAAGGAACAGTGGCGCAACCGAAATAAGTGCTTTGGCAATCGTCCTCAAGGTGTCAAAACATCCAACAATGGTAAGAAATATCTCAAAAAGCTAGCTAGAAGACACGCACACATTGCCAACGTCAGAAAAGACTTTTTGCAAAAAACCACAACCGAGATTAGTCGCAAATACTATCGGATGAGGATTGAGGATTTGAATGTGTCCGCCATGATTGCTAACAACAAGCTGTCGGAAGCTATTTCAAGCCTAGGTTTTTACGAGTTTCGGGCAATGTTGACTTACAAAGAAGTTTTCTTTGGAACCAAGGTAGAAATAGTAGACAGATGGTATCCTTCATCTAAGACTTGCTCCTGTTGTGGTCATGTACAACCAATGCCTTTGTCTGAACGCGTGTATGGGTGTCAAAAGTGTGGGCATACTCAAGACCGAGACGAGAACGCTGCTGTTAACTTAAAGAATTGCCCTAATAATAGAGTACGTGCGGTGAGCAGCGCGTTGGACGGGTTCCCCGGCTTGAAGCGACTGCGTTCGCCGGAGGCGTGTCGAAGACATACCCGGAGGGCAAGCGCGGAATTAACGCCTGTGGACAGGTTAGGAGCCGACTCCCCTGGTAGAAGCAGTCCCGCAAACTTCAAAGTGTTCGAGTTATATGATTTGAGCGTTTTGTGTAAGTTTTGTATTGCACAATAATAATGTTGCCTATACTGTGGTCTTGAACTGTTGCTTGTTGTGGATGTTCAGCCATATAAAACCACCTTGTTTTCAAGACTCTGGTGAAATTATAAATAGCTGGATAAATATTTTGATTGGTATAATAAGAAGCTTGATTTTAATTCAATTAAGTTTATCTTCATGGGTGACTAAAAAAGCAAAAAATAAACTTTTGTTTCAGTCATTGCCACGATGAAACTGTAGGCAATACATTTCGGTTAGTGATGTTTCCGCTGTATCAGATTCCCCAACCCCCGATCCCTTGGGGGCAGATAGTTCCCCCCCTTTTTAAGGCTTGCTCGGGGGGATCAAGTATTATCCGAAAAGTATTGAAACTGTAGGGGTCAAAAAGACGCTTGGTAGCTACTCTCGACACATTGCCCACGGCAACACGCGCAACAGTCTTGGTACTAAGTATATTATTAAATTTTATTTTCTATTGCCCATAGTAAAAGGCGCTCAGGAAACTGAAACCCCTAAAATCATAAGCTTCAAAGCTAGTCACCCTCTGCCTTCTTCATTTAGATAAGCTTTTTGGAGAATGGCTCTAGGTGTTTATAGTTACAATAAATATCAGACTAGTTTGATGTTGGCTATTTTTCTTGTAACAAAAATAAAAAAAGAGTACGCCCTTAGTTAGAGTGCAAAATACTCATAGATAAGATTAGCGTAAAAAGGTAGAGAGGTTTAAGGGTAGTAACAGTAGTAATAATTGCTAATTGCTAATTGCTAGTAGTTGTTTTTACTATTAGCGATGGGCAGTTGGGTATTAGCTATTGCCCAGTCAAACGCTGAATCCGAAATCTATAATTATCTCAAGATTGCCATGTCTGAATTACTTCAAGCCGTTCTGGATAGTGAAGAGAAAAGTGATTTGCGTTCCTTAATTAGTGAGTTACGGCAGCAAGAAAAAAAGTATTTGCTGCGGAACGATATACTCAACCTGTATAGTGCATACTGCTCTAAGTACGAAAAGCCTGAGACGTTTTACACTGCCTCTGCTTTAGGCAAACTTATTTACTACACTCAAGAAATTATTCAAGAGGAATCAAGCCTCTGCTTCATTATCCGCCCAAAGATTGCCAGTGAAGAAGTTTACCGACTGACAGGCGACTTGAGTATTGAGTCGATGACGGTTCAGGAACTGTTGGATTTGCGCGATCGCTTTGTCAACCGATATAACCCCAACGAAGGCGACCTCTTGGAGTTGGACTTTGGTCCATTTTATGACTACACCCCGGTGATTCGTGACCCGAAAAACATTGGCAAGGGTGTGCAGTTTCTCAACCGCTATCTATCCAGCAAGCTGTTTGCTGACCCCAAGCAATGGCTAGAAACCTTGTTTAACTTCTTGCGCCTACACCAGTACAATGGCGTACAATTGCTGATCAACGAGCGTATTAAGTCACAGCAGCAACTCTCTGAACAAGTCAAAAAAGCCATAACTTTCGTGAGTTCTCGCCCAAGTGAGCAACCCTACGAAGAATTTCGTTTTGACCTGCAAACAATGGGCTTTGAACCGGGTTGGGGGAACACCGTCGAGAAAGTTCAAGAAACCTTGAGCATTCTGGATGAATTGGTTGACTCTCCCGATCCTCAGACTCTGGAAGCCTTCATCTCTCGCATTCCAATGATTTTTAGAATCCTCTTGGTCTCTGCTCATGGTTGGTTTGGGCAAGAGGGAGTTTTGGGGCGTCCGGACACTGGCGGTCAAGTGGTTTACGTCCTCGACCAAGCGAAGAATCTGGAAAAGCAGCTGCAAGAAGATGCCACATTGGCTGGTTTAGGGGGACTGAATGTCCAGCCGAAGGTGATTATTCTCACCCGCCTCATCCCTAACAGTGATGGCACCCTTTGTAACCAGCGCCTAGAAAAAGTCTACGATACTGAGAATGCCTGGATTTTGCGAGTGCCTTTGCGGGAATTCAATCCCAATCTGACACAAAACTGGATTTCGCGGTTTGAATTTTGGCCTTATCTGGAAACCTTCGCCATTGATGCTGAAAAGGAACTGCTGGCAGAATTTCAAGGTAGACCAGATTTAATTGTTGGCAACTATACTGATGGAAATTTGGTAGCATTTTTGCTGTCACGCCGCCTTGGCGTAACGCAATGTAACATTGCCCACGCTTTAGAAAAGTCCAAATACTTGTTCAGTAACCTCTACTGGCAAGATTTGGAGGATAAATATCATTTTTCCTTACAATTCACTGCTGATTTGTTGGCGATGAATGCTGCCAATTTCATCATCAGCAGCACCTATCAAGAAATTGTGGGAACGCCGGATAGTATAGGACAGTACGAATCTCTCAAGTGCTTCACCATGCCGGAACTCTACCACGTCGTCAATGGGATTGAACTGTTTAGTCCCAAGTTTAACGTGGTACCGCCTGGGGTGAATGAGAAAGCGTATTTTCCTTATACACGTACGCAAGACAGAGTTGAGAGCGATCGCACCAGATTAGAAGAAATGCTCTTCACTCTGGAAGACGAAACCCAAATTTTTGGTACCCTCGATGACCCAAGCAAGCGTCCGCTTTTCTCAATGGCGCGTCTTGACCGCATTAAGAACCTCACTGGTTTAGCGGAATGCTTTGGTCGGAGTAAACAATTGCAGGAGCGATGCAACCTCATTTTGGTAGCCGGTAAATTGCGAACAGAAGAATCAGGTGACAACGAAGAACGTGATGAAATTGTCAAACTGTACCGGATTATAGAGGAGTACAATCTCCACGGCAAGATTCGTTGGTTAGGTGTGCGTTTGACCAAATCTGACTCTGGAGAAATTTATCGGGTGATTGCTGACCACCAGGGAATATTTGTGCAACCAGCTTTGTTTGAAGCTTTTGGTTTGACAATTTTAGAATCGATGATTTCGGGATTGCCAAATTTTGCGACGCAATTTGGTGGTCCTTTAGAAATTATTCAAGATCAAGTCAATGGCTTCTACATCAACCCAACCAACTTAGAAGAAACAGCAGAAAAAATTGTTGTTTTTCTCGACAAGTGCGAACAAAATCCCAACTATTGGTATGAAATTTCCCAGCGAGCCATTGACCGAGTTTACAGTACCTATACATGGAAAATTCATACTTCCAAGCTGTTATCTTTGGCGCGAATTTATGGGTTCTGGAACTTTATTTCCAGAGAAAACCGGGAAGATTTGCTGCGTTATATCGAGGCTTTGTTCTATTTAATTTACAAGCCAAGAGCGCAACAACTATTGGAGCAGCATAAGTATCGTTAAGTAGTCATTAGTCATTAGCCATTTGCTAATGACTAATGACTAATGACTATCTTGTCAACTCGTACCAAGTTCTTTGACCAACGATGCCATCCACTACTAAATTCCGCTTGTTTTGGAAGGCTTTGACAGCAGCCTCCGTTAGGGCACCAAACATTCCATCAACTCGAACACTATAACCACTAGACAATAACAGTCGTTGCAGGACTCTGACAGCAACACCCGAGTCACCAAAACCCAAAGCGGGCAAAGATTGGCTATCATACATTTGAGTCCTGATCTGATCACTACCTTGTTTGCCAGTAGGTCTTTGCGCGCGCCGAGAAGGAACCGTGGTCGGGAGATTGTCCGATGCTAGTTGGAATCCGACAAAATAAGTAGAAGCAAGCATAATCTTCTTACTTTCTTTAAGCGGGCTTTTTTGAAAACTTCGGACAGTGTTTCCCCACTGGGCTACCAATTTCGGGATAGGCTCACTAGACAAAAGCATTTCTGGTGGACACACATGAAAGCTCAAAGGTGCAATGACATGTTTATTGTCCTTCCTTAAAACCTGAAAATTCCTAGAGCCAACTAGGCAAGAGATTTCAGAGAGAATATTTATTTCTATTGGATTAAGTGTACTTTCATTTTTTATAGTTATTATTGACGCGGCAGCTTGGGCAGTCGCTTCAGGCTGCATAAATTCAGGTGGTGTAATTTGAGCAGTTGGAACTATCTGAGATAGCTGCCATTGTGTTGACTTCTTGTGATCACTGTCTCGCTGAACGAGTGGAAGTTCCGGTGCAATGGGCGGGGATGGTTGTCCTGTTGTTAACACGCCCGTCATCAGCAGGGCAATATCTGTCATTGTATTTCATTTTACTAACACCCATGTTTCCTTTGACAGGAAAAATTGCTGCGATTCCGGAATAGACAGTACTTAAAAATAAAAAAATCTAATAAATACTTTTCAAAGAATCAGTGAAATAGAATACTTAAGTATTTATCCTTCCTAAAGGTGTAAACAAAAAGCATGAAATATAAATCATTTACAAATTAGCAAAGTTTTCTTAAAGATTGTGAAGTAGAACTGATAAAAAATTATGAATTATGAGTTATAAAAACTTTCATAATTCATAACTGACAATAGATTGACTCATTTTCTGACTAGTACGTCGGGCGGCAAGAAAGCTACTATACCCGTAAGCGCTTTGCGCTTACGGGTGAGTCCCTCGCGGTGCGGCACGGCTGCGCCGTAAGCGTTGCTCCTCCGTAAGCGTTGCTCTCCCGAAGGGAGGAGGAGGCACGGACACGCTACGCGTTGCCTGCGCCTGCGCTTTGCGCTTACGCAGTCGCTGTGAGTTCGGGAAACCGTTCGGAGTTCGGCGAGGCTCACGGCGAAGCCCTCCTGTAGCACCGCAGTTTCTCCCGGAGGGAAACCAACGCCAGTCGCCTGACGCCACTTTCCAAGGGCGGGGGGAACCCCCGCACGGAAGTGGCACATGAGGGAAACCCTCCTGCATAGCGCTGGCTCCTCCTCAGAACTGCTCGCTGTCTCACCGCTGTGCGTCTACACAAAGGAAGCGAAAAGCTTATGATGTAAGCTTTTTGAATGCATGAATTCCAAGGCAGCGGTACTAGGCTGTCAAAATGCCCCAAGTTCTTGGACCAACAACTCCGTCCGCCCTGAGACCACGCCCACTTTGAAAGGCTTTAACAGCAGCCTCTGTGAGCGCACCGTAAACTCCATCGATTTTAACAAAGTAGCCATTAGACACTAAAAGTCGCTGTAGGGCTTTTACAGAATCACCTCTGTCACCAAACCGTAGAGTTGGCAGACCAGAACCAGAACTGATGGCAGTCGGCTTGATTAGAGAGTGTAATTCAGGTTTTGCCTCAGGTTGTAATTTAGGTTTTGCCTCAGGTTGTGCCTCAGATTGTGATTTAGGCTTTGCCTCAGGTTGTGCCTTACGTTGCTCTTCAGGTTTTGGTTGATTTTTAGATTCTTCCATACAATTAATTTATAAAACTATTTTTATAATTTATAAAACTATTTTTTACACATTTCAACCGTATTTGGATTGCCAAAGAATTAACTTACCCAATCGGGTTGTTTTAGCTCTTGTGGCAGTCCATACCCACATAAACACTCATGAGTTGCTCGGTAATATTCTACGGATATTATTCATGCTCATGAACTTTGTTTCCACGTTTCTAGGGTAATGTTAACGGACTCGCTTTGGCAGTACCCTGTTGGGGTAGTATCTCAGTAGGTAAGAAGGTAACGGATAATAATTCCGCTACACCGCAAAACCATCATATTCTCATATACCGAAATCGCACTAAGTTTATATGAGAAATATGGGGAGGTAGGAAAAGAATTTTCTCTCCCTACTCCCTTGGCTAGATTTTTGCCTCTATTGGCTCACCCGCTAGGGGGATGCCTGTAGCGCTGTTCACTTCTCTATAAAGAGAATAGCTCTTTCTATGGAATGAATTGCCTTAATATGACCATTTGCACCGCCATAGAAAAGCTGCACCCAAAGCACCCAAACCAAAAAGACCTAATGTTGAACTTGATTTGGAAATTTTTTTACAAGAGTGTCATAAGTGTAGCCGTACTTCCGGACACTGAGAGTGTCTCTTGGTGTAACAATATCATCAGGTGCAAAAGCTGGTAAGTAGAGTTTTACGTCCACCCGACCTAAATTTCTTGGAGTGGATTGACCTCCGTCCCAAGGCCACATTCGGTCGTTGAGATTGTGCCCGTAAGGCTGATTAGCTGATGGGTAAAAATCGCTACCTTTGTGACCTTTCTTTTGCCATTCAGCCCAAAGACGATCTACGTTAGCATGAAGCAGCCAGAAAACTGGATCATACGGCGAACTAGGAATCTGGCTCATGGTACCTAATGGTGCAATTAAAGCCGGCGGAGATTGAGTTAAGTCAGAAAGAGCCCCACCGATTAATGAATGAATGTAGTTATGAGTGACTAATCCAAATTGATTACCGAATGGATCTGCAAATACTTCAAAAGTATAATTACTGTTTTGATTAAGGGCAATCTCTCCTTCTAGGGCGCGGCGAAACGTAATATAGTCATTGATGTTGAGCAACGTATTTATTTCTGCCTGCGGTAGGGGATACTTCTCAAAAGGAGGTACTTGTAGAAAGCGTAAGAGTGACTTGCCCAAAGTTTCGTTTGTAAATACGTTAATATGTAAGTCCTCGTTGAGAACCCAGCCATTAGCTTCGGAAAAATTACCCGACTGCACAGCACCACCTTCAAAACTACCTTGACCTGGAACGTTGATTGTGACTTCTGAGCCATTCGTTCCTAAAAAATCGGGTTGAAAGATAACGTCTAGGGCTTTAGGATCTGTCCAATCCCAGTAGGGGATGGTGACACTAGGATTGACTGACTGCAAAGCGATTTCAAATCGTCTTAAATATTCTCGATGCCAAGGCAGAAATCCCGCATTTCCATGAGCCGCATCAGCTCCTGCTGCAGATCCGGAGGCTTGTAAGGTCATATCTTGGTTCTGTACATCGATGCCTCCGGGAAGCATTGACGAGAATGTCATAGCTCCCAGATGGACTGCAATAAACTGGTCATAGAGACTGACATTACTGCCTGGTGGGATTGTGTTTTTTAATGTTTTAACAGCATTCACAAAGTCGGCTTTTTCTTGTGGAGTCAAGTCAACAACGTTTTTTCTGACTAAGGTGGCATCCATTGCTGGAGTTTGCCACATAGTCATCACAATAATAATCATGGCAACACCTAATGTTGTCATGATTGTTTGCATAAGCTTCTTTGTCTTGTCTGCTCGTTTAAAATGTAGTTTCAACATATGACCTTTTCCACTGTCTGTGTTAACAAAAGTGTCAATTTTAGTTTTCATTAGGGCTTACACCAGAAGTTCGATTATGTGCAAAAGCCCAACTAGAGTTGCTGAAGGGAAATTAAGTTCGCAGAGTTCCCGTTTTATATAGATGTAAGAAAAATCTACTTATGCACTTTTGAGATAGAAATGGAAAAGAATGTAAGCAAATCACTCATAGGCTGAATCGCAAAAGCAATCAGCGAAAGCTTGCTGATAACGGCTAAAACTTACGCATTGACAAAAAGCTATCAATATTATTATGTTTGGAGTTGCTTTGTGAATGAAATTTTTACAAATGCATACATTCCATGACTAGAAAAACATTGGCAAACGGCTTTTGTTGAACAACTGAAATACTCCACTTGACAAAAGCAATCCCCCCAAAGCCTCAACTAGGGGGCGGGGGGATTATCTGTCGCAAACATTTGAAAAAATGCTGCTGATACGCTTCGGCGTGACAACTACCCCAGACTATCAACAACTGGAAGGAAGTAGAAAGCAAACCCCAATACTGTATATGCCGCTAATAGTAATGTGCCTTCTAACCAGTTTGACTTACCATCGGAACTAATACTATTAGCAATCAACACCGCTACAGCCACAGCCACCAATTCAAACGGGTTGAAATTCAAATCCATCGGTTGACCTAATGCCCACCCTGCTAAAACTAAAAAGGGAGCAACAAACAGGGCAATCTGCATACTTGATCCCACCGCCACGGAAACGGAAAGATCCATCTTATCCTTCATTGCCACAGTCACAGCTGTCGCGTGTTCAGCAGCGTTACCAATAATCGGCACAAGGATGACCCCTGTAAACAGCGCCGTCAAACCCAACTGGGATGTGGCGACTTCTAAAGAATTGACAAGCAATTCTGATTCCAATGCCACTAAAAGGGTACATATTAGCAACACCCCAGTCCACAACCAAATATTTGGCTTGCCGTGATGGGTTTCGTCTTCCACTGTTTCTACGATCCCCACTTCGTAAAGATAAGAGTGGGTTTTCATGGAAAATAACAGAGTTAGAGCATAGACGAGAATCAGTACCACAGCAACAGCAAGGGACAGATTTTGCAGTGTGTTTTGGCTAATTCCCTGAGCGCTAAATTTCATCGCTGTAGGCAGTAAAATCGCAATCACCGCCAGATTCATCGAAGAAGCGTTTACCCGCGCCACTATCGGCTGAAATGTCTGTTCTTTGTAGCGCAGTCCGCCCAAAAGCATCGAAAGACCCATCACCAGTAGTAAGTTGCCGATAATTGATCCCGTGATACTGGCTTTGACCACATCCACCAGTCCCGCATTTAGGGCAACTAGGGCAATAATCAGTTCCGTAGCATTGCCAAAAGTGGCGTTTAACAACCCCCCCAGCGATGGACCAACCACGACAGCAATTTCTTCTGTGGCTGCGCCCATCCAAGCTGCTAAAGGCAAAATGGCTAAACTCGCTGTGATGAAAACTGTTAGGTCTCCCCACTTCAAGTAATGAGCCGCGATGGAAACCGGAATAAACAGTAACAGAACCAAAAATACAATGTTTTTACCTGACATTTGTTATTTTGAGCTGAAAGTATTAGAGACAGTTGCGTGAGGAGGTAGTCCTCAACTAGTTCTGAGTCATGAGTAAGAAGTGTTAAGTAACAAACAATATACACTTAGCACTCAGTACTTAGCACTCAGCACTTGTGTAGACCAGACTCTAGAATACTCCCAACCCTCTCTTTGAGCGGTTTCAAGATTGTACTGTTTGCTTTCTAGAGCGAGATTTGTAAAATAAGATTGCGGTATGAGTAGAATTTGCAATCTTTTGTTGCAAAAGTTTCCAATAAACCCAAAATTCTACACCAAGGATGCGGTTTAATATATTAAAAGACGATTAAATTTTTGGCAGCACCAACGACAAAACCCTTAATATGGGTTTGGTCGATGGTTGATTGCACAGGGCAAATGACTGCTGGATAATGCAGATTACCCCCAACACGAAAACCGCTACCTCGAAATTTGGTTCTATCTCATAGTTGTTGTCTGTACCAATTGTTGTTGGAATGCCGCTGTAGGAAGGTTTGTAAGCATTATCTTGGACGCAACTGCAAGGACTGTTTATTCTTTTGGAAATACTCCATGACTTCTGCTGCTGAACTGCCAGCTAGTGCTGGTTCAAATTTGACGCCACCTGAAAATATCAAAAACACCAAAATGCTTGATCCCCTGAGACAAGCTACAGGTGTTTACGTCACTGTTCATGGGCACTTTTACCAGCCACCACGCGAAAACCCTTATCTAGACTCGATTGAACGTCAAGCGGGTGCAGCGCCTTTCCATAATTGGAACGAACGAATTCACCACGAATGCTATCGTCCCAATGCCTTTGCCAGGGTATTAAATGACCGAAGCGAAGTGGTGGGGATCGTAAATAACTATGAGTATTTGAGCTTTAATATTGGACCGACCCTGATGTCGTGGCTAGAACGCCACGATGTAGAGGTTTATCAGCGAATTTTGGAAGCGGATCGCAAGAGTAGCGATCGCCTCAACGGGCATGGCAATGCGATCGCGCAAGTATACAACCACATCATCATGCCCCTAGCGAACGATCGCGACAAATACACTCAAATCCGCTGGGGCAAAGAAGACTTCCGATCCCGCTTTGGACGCGATCCCGAAGGAATGTGGCTGGCAGAGACTGCTGTAGACTATGCAACTTTGCAAGCATTAGTGGACGAAGGAATTCGCTTTATTGTCCTTGCACCATCGCAAGCACAACGTTGCCGTCTGTTGCCCACCAAGGATAATCCCAACCCTGAGTGGCACGAAGTTGGCGGAAATCAGATTGATCCCACACGTCCTTATCGCTGCTTCTTGAAAGAGAGTGATTCGTCATTCGTCATTGATCCTTTATCAGACGAAGGAAAAAGGACAAATGACAAGGGACAAATGACAAAGGACAGACCCTATATTGATATCTTCTTCTACGATGGTCCCATCTCGCGGGATATGGGTTTTAGTGATGTCCTGTTCAATTCCAGTCACTTAGCAGGACGCATTGGTTCGGCAGTGCGTGGGGATCATCGCCCTGCACAGTTAATTTCTGTTGGCACAGATGGGGAAACGTTTGGACATCATAAGGGAGGAACAGAGAAAACATTAGCCTACGCCTTTACAAAAGAGTTTCCTCATTGGGGTTGGACAGTCACCAACTTTGCCCACTACCTCAGCTTGAATACTCCCACATGGGAAGTGGAATTAAAGCCAGTCACAGCGTGGAGTTGCGCCCACGGTGTCGATAGATGGCAGGATGATTGTGGTTGCGGTGGTGGTGGCACATGGCACCAAAAATGGCGTCGCCCCTTGCGGGATGCCTTGAATTGGCTGCGCGATCGCCTGATTCTGGTGTATGAAGAACATGGCAAACTGTTTTTCCGCGATCCCTGGCAAGCACGCGATGAGTATATCCAGGTGATACGCGATCGCTCTCCAGAAAACGTGAGTAAGTTCCTCTCGCGTCACCAAACTCATAAACTCTCATCTGCTGAACAAGTAGACGCCCTACGCCTACTGGAAATGCAACGTCATGCTTTGCTGATGTTCACCAGTTGCGGATGGTTTTTTGAAGAACTTTCGCGTCCAGAAGGAACGCAAATTCTGCGTTACGCTGCCCGTGCTTTAGAACTTGCAGGGGATGTGGCTGGCGTGCAATTGGAAAAAGGCTTTGTCAAACGCCTAAACCAAGCAGCTAGTAATGTTGATTTGTTCAAACACGGTGGCGAAGTGTATCGCCAGTTGGTACTAACAGCTCAAGTCAGCTTTAAACAAGTTGCAGCCCAGTACGCCCTGACTTCACTGTTTGCCAATCATAAGCCTGTAGAGGCGTTGCATCCAACATCTCTACAAAATGGACACAGTTGTTCCATCAAACATTCTCATCCATACCAAAAGCGGGTTTATTGCTACACCGCTAACGAGGTAGATTACCAATTGCAACGGATGGGATCATTGACTCTGGCAGTGGGAAATTTGAGCCTAGTGTCAGAAATTACCTGGGAAAGCGAAGAGTTGGTGTTTGCTGTTCTGCATCTTGGTGGCTGGGATTTCCACTGTTGCATTCAACCCTTCCAGGGACGACGTGCCTACACTCAGTTAAAAGAAAAGCTGTTTGGAGCGCTGCAACAGGCTAGTGCAGCTCACATGATCCTAGTGATGACGCAGCTATTTGGCGAAGAGTCTTTTAGCTTACAAAATCTCTTTGCTGAAGAACGCCACCGACTCATGCACCTGTTGAGTCAAGAAACCCTGTCACGTTTAGACCAACTTTATACCCAAGCATATCGTGATAATTACGGGGTGTTGATGGCATTCCACCGCGATGGACTACCTGCGCCACAAGAGTTGCAGGTTGCAGCGGAAATTGCCTTGGGGTATCGGTGCATGATGAGTTTACGCTTGCTTGAGCAAGACATTGCTGAACCGTCATCAAGTTGGAATCACATAGTCGAGTTAGAGGCGATCGCCACAGAAGCCAAGCACCTGCACTGTCATCTGAATATTCCCGAAGGTAAGCAGATCTTAGAGCAGTTGATATTGCGTTGTCTCTGGCAATTGTTGCATGATCCCAACGGCAGTTTTGATGCAGATTTGCAACGCCTAGAGCGGTTAATTGATCTGGCAAATCAGTTAAATCTTGGCGTCTCCCTTGAGCGCTCTCAAGAACTGTACTATAGCTGTCTGTACAGTCAGATTGTGCCAGTCTTTGTTGCCAAAACTGCTGCATGTCAGGATATCGCTCAGTGCCGTCAGTTGTTGAAGCTGGGGCAAAAGTTAGCGGTAGATGTCAGTCCTTGGCTAAGTCAATTGGGATAGCAATCTCACGCCAAAACGCTCAAGTACCTACCCCTTAGGGACTAGATAGCGATTTTCGATGTCGGGCGTGGCTCTTACAAAGCAGCAATGCTTGCGCTACGCCCCTACAATAACCTGTATTTCACTTAATAGCCCTGCAATTAATTGCAGGGCTGTCTTACCTTGAATAAGTTGTAAGTGACTAATGTCGTTGGTACCACCAACAGCCAGCAGGATAATATAGTCGATAGTCACGTTAGTTTCTACTGGAGTTTTCCCACAGATTTGGCATTAATATTGGTCGCATGGGAACATATATTTCCTCACTGTTAGAGGAATAGAAATGCAAGGAGTTTTGGTCATGCATTTCTGTTGAAATCATTTCGTCAGGACAAAAGTCTAACGAAACTTTTATCTCAAAATTCTTGGAACTCTTACTATCTGTAATTGATAGAGAGTCAGACATACTCTCACCATCACTCATGGATGAAAATTGTTTTTTTGATGGAGAAAAGTCTAAAGTGATCCTAATCTCAAGTTTGCCTTTTTGTCTACCATTATTACCAGGTAGGAGGAGTTCACATTGGATTCCTCGTCTGAGTGAAAATTGCCATTCTACTCTATTAAATATGCCTTGGACATTCCTTTTCTTGAAATATTTCTTAAGAAATTTATCTTTACAACAGAAATTTAAATCATTTCCCTTGGGTTCAAAATCTTGAAGCACTTGATTGACAATTTGAACCGCATTAAATATTTTATTTTCTAACAAAATCACATCATCTTCTCGCTCCAATCGTTTTAATTGATTAGGCAACATATTAAAATATCCTCCGTACTAATCCCGAGTTCTTTAGATTGTCCTACAATCTATGCCAAGCCACTGAATTGTTGTCACAAACAATACATACATTTAGAGAACGACTTTCCGTAGACTCCGTAGACGCGTGTGTCTTGGGTCGGAGCTACGAATTACGTGCAGCGTGCGAGAAAGCGCAACAGCTTTCCGTAGGGTAGGGTACACAGACTAAAGTAGACAACTAATGTACTTTATTTGTCTATGTATATTTCGTGTTGAAAACTACAATTTTCCAGATTTTACTACACCATTTGACTCGACTAAATTGTTGTCAAAAGGAGTTCAATTAGGAATTTTTATATCAGATTATCCAATGACAAACAAGAGATAATTATATAATTGCTATAGGTCATAAACAGTTATTGATACTAGAAACTACTCTCGTTCTATAAGCGTGTTGATATAAATCTACTCCACTAAATGCACCTGTAAACATAATCCTAAACTTTGGGGAAATTATTTAACAAATGTAAGAGATTTTTGCAAGTCACATCGTATAAACGTCATGACGATTTTTTTTCTCAAAATTGTCATATCAACTCAACTTGTTCTTTCAAACTTTTGCATTGAAGCACTCATCCTAACATATTCAAACTCCTCAAACACACAGTATAGTATTAACAGCATATTTGAGAAACCGTGTTCTTACATAGGTTCTCTGTATTGACTCGGTCATAAATTAAACATATAATTTTATCTAATTGATAAAGAAATTATATTGCCAGGATGCGGCTCACCAGCGTATTGTCATTTAGAATTTAATATTTATTTAATGCCGGAATCCATAATATCCAATGAAAATATTTGCTTTTAGACTCAAACCAGACGAAGATTTAAAACAAAGTTTAAAGAATTTTACCTTGCAGGAAAATATTAAAGCAGGGTTTATATTAACTGCGATTGGCAGCTTAAAGGTGGCAACAATTCGCTTTGCCAATCAAGACACAAGTACAGTCTTATCTGACAAATTTGAAATTCTTTCTCTTAACGGTACAATAGCCACCACTGGCGTTCATCTTCACATTGCAATTTCTGACAAACAAGGAAAAACCATCGGCGGACATCTCGACGATGGATGCATTATCTACACAACCGCCGAAATAGTCATCGGTATCAGCGAAGAATACACCTTTCTCAGAACGCCAGACCAACAAACAGGTTATAAAGAACTGGAAATTATTCCAAATCTCTCTTTATCTCCTTCTTAAACCTGCTTTGTGTTGGACACTTTTTAAAAGCTGGGGAACCCTGCGTATGCGCTTTCTTGCACACTTAATGTAGATTTTGGTCTATAAGGATAATAGTTGAACCTAATCTAAAATTTAAAATCTAAATTCATTTATGTCTGAAGAACTAAACTTTCAAGGTAATGGTATGGATCGCCTCCCTCCCCAAAACATTGAGGCGGAAGAAGCGATACTGGGGGGGATTTTGCTAGATCCGGAAGCAATCAGCAGAGTGAACGATCGCCTGATTCCAGAAGCTTTTTACATCAACGCTCATAAAGATATCTATAAAGCAGCGCAACGCCTACACAGTGAAGGTAAGCCCACAGACTTGCTTGCGGTGATAAATTGGCTAAACGACCACGATATTCTAACGCGTGTTGGCGGTAGAAATAAATTAGCAACACTAGTAGACCGCACAGTGTCAGCCGTCAACATCGACGCTTTAGCCGAGTTGGTGATGGAAAAATACCTGCGGCGTCGGTTAATCAAAGCTGGTAATGAAATAGTGCATTTGGGCTACCAGACAGAAACCGAATTACCAATAGTTTTAGACCAAGCAGAACAAAAAGTGTTCAACGTCACTCAAGAACGCCCTCAAGTTGGTCTGGTTCACATTTCTGACACCCTAATTAATACTTTTCAAGATATTGAAACTCGCCATCAAGGTGTCGCCTTACCAGGAATTCCCTGCGGCTTTTACGATTTAGATGGAATGACCAGTGGTTTTCAGCGTTCTGATTTGATTATTGTTGCTGGTCGCCCATCAATGGGGAAATGTATAGCACATAACACAGAAATTCTTCTAGCAGATGGTTCCATTTCTACTATCGAAGAAATTTATCATCGTCGTCAAGCAGATCTACTAACCTTAACAAATGATTGGAAATTAGAGATTGCTCAACCATCTGCATTTGTCGATGACGGTATCAAACCAGTTTTAGGCGTCACAACTCGACTGGGGCGATATGTTGAAACTACCATGACTCATCCTTATTTGACTCTTGATGGATGGCGTCCACTTTCAGAACTGAAAGTAGGTGATAAAATTGCTGTACCTCGCAGAATAAATGTATTTGGTACAAAAACAATTCGTGAATGTGAAGTCAAACTACTTGCCTACTTTATAGCAGATGGTTGTTTGAGAGACACAACACCTGAATTGACAAATATAAACCCTTTGATTCAGGAAGATTTCCAAAATGCTGTTATCAGCTTTTCTCCTCAACTGAAAGTTTGCATAGAAACTCGCCCTGAGCGTTCCTCAATACTGTATGCTGCTATATGTGAAGGGGGAAACAATCCTCTCACTGAGTGGCTGGAGAATCAGGCGCTATGGGGCAAAAAAGCTGATGAAAAAAGAATTCCTGCTTGTATCTTTCAACTAGAGCGATCGCAAGTTTCTTTATTCCTCAATCGCCTGTTTGCCACAGATGGTTGGGCTACGGTGCTTGCAAGTGGTCAGGCACAATTAGGGTATTGCACTGTTAGCGAGAAACTGGCAAGACAGGTACAACATCTGCTGCTGAGGTTTGGCATCATTGCGACTTTGAACAAGCGGTCTGTTAAATACAAAGACACTCGTAGACAAGCTTGGCAACTAGATATAACTGATGCCCAATCTATTAAAACTTTTCTCTCAGAAATTGGTATCTTTGGCAAAGAAACTGCCCTGTTGCACGTACAAGCAGCTTTAATTGATAAAAAATATCAAACTAATTACAGCAGATTGCAAGTTAGTGAAGTACACAGATACCCCACCCGCGCTGTCGCGCACCCTCCCCTTACCAAGGGGAGGGTTGGGGAGGGGTGTACTCCATTTAAATACAAAGAGCTGTATGATCTCATTGCAGTAGAAACATCCCAGGAGATAACAGCAGCCAAAGGTAAAGAACCGTGGACAGTTTTAGCGCGTCGGGCAGAAATTAAAGCACACACAGATATTCATGTGGACAAACAAGCTTTATCACGAGAACATTTTTTGATGGCAAATACATTAGAAGATTTATCCTTACAACAATTAGCCACAGGAGATGTCTATTGGGATGAAATCGTTTCTATAGAATCAGTGGGATACAAACAAGTGTATGACTTGACAATTCCTGTTACCCACAATTTTGTTGCCAATGATATTTGTGTTCACAACACCGCTTTTTGTTTGAATATCGCTCATAATATTGCAGCTTCCTATAAATTACCAGTTGCTGTTTTCAGCTTGGAAATGTCAAAAGAACAACTGGTGCAGCGGCTGTTGGCGAGTGAAGCGGGAATTGAAAGTGGTTATTTGCGGAGTGGACGCATCAGTCAAACTCAATGGGAACCTTTAAGCCGCGCTATTGGTATGCTCTCGGAAATGCCAATTTTTATTGACGATACGCCGAATATTACAGTCACAGAAATGCGGAGTCAGGCGCGGCGCTTGCAAGCGGAATTGGGTACAGAACTGGGACTAATTATCATAGATTACTTGCAATTGATGGAAGGAGCGGGGGATAATCGTGTGCAAGAAATATCAAGAATTACCCGAAGTATTAAAGGTTTAGCGCGTGAATTATCTGTCCCAGTGATTGCTCTATCTCAGTTGAGTCGAGGAGTAGAATCACGCACTAACAAGCGTCCCATGTTATCCGATTTGAGAGAAAGTGGAAGTATCGAACAGGACGCAGATTTAGTGTTAATGCTGTACAGAGATGATTACTATAACAGCGATAGCCCTGAGAGAGGAATTGCCGAGGTCATAGTAGCTAAACACCGCAACGGTCCCACAGGTAATGTTAGACTCTTGTTTGACCCACAATTTACCAAGTTTAAAAATTTAGCCAAACCGAACAATTATTGAAACTGAGTGAACAACAAGATTCCCGACAACTTTTACGAAGTCGGGAATCTAAGCGTTTCAATTTATGCGCTTAGCGCAGGCACTTTCACACAAATCAAGTAGGATTGCTATATTAGCTATCACTTAACTCCGAGCAATTCCACATCAAAATTTAGGGTGGCGTTGGGTGGGATGACACCACCAGCACCACGAGCGCCATAACCTAACTCTGGGGGTATGATTAACTGACGACGTCCGCCTACTTTCATAGTACTCAGTCCTTCGTCCCAGCCTTTGATGACTTGTCCAACACCAAGTTTAAATTTAAATGGCTGGTTGCGATCGCGTGAACTATCGAACTTGGTACCATTTTCGAGAGTACCAGTGTAGTGAACCTCAACCGTCTGTCCAGTTTTGGGAGTCGCCCCAGTCCCCTCTTTTAACTCAATGTACTTAAGCCCAGAGGGCGTGGTGACGACATTATTTTCAGACATAGTTTTGCTCGCAATTAGGGTCTTGTTTTCTTGTACCTGGATGGGTGCTGGAGTCGTTTCGCTTAACTGGGCAGCAACGGCGATATCCTGTTTGTTACCGCCAATTTGCGCCAATACTAAAACCAAAACACAAACCAGCATGAAGCCGATGCTGAGTAAAATCGCTTTCAAAATCAGTCCTCTCTACTTAGTAGTCTAGGAATGAGATAACTACTAGGACAAAACTTAGTGTAAATCAGACGACGCCCTAACGCCAAAGCTTATTTTCTAAATCGCGTAGTTGACGCTCCAATCGGTCAATTCTACCGCGCAGTTCGTCCACTTCCGACTGACGAGCCACACCCAAATCCTGCAACATATTTCGCATTTGTCGTTGCATGTTGCCTTCCCAGCTTCCCTGCTCCGACTTCAACTGTTGTACCATATCATCCATAACCGCCTTGGCTTGCTCGGGATCAAGCTTGCCATCTTTAACAAGTTGGTCGCTTACTTCTCGCACTTTGTCTGCAACTACGGACGTTGTGCCAATACCAAGCATTAATAACTGCTTCATCCAGTTGTTGTTGTCCATAATCCCTTTCTATCACTTTTTTCAAATCAAATGACCCTTTCTCATAAATCTATTCTATAGACCTATCGTGGAAGGATAATTAATATAGGTTACAGCTCTATTCTGACAAACGAACAGGGAATAAAAAGTGTGATAATCGAACTACTTAAGGTGAAAATTCCGCCCGAACAAAGAGAAAAATATATCCAGAAAGATGCCGAAATTTGGACAGCGGCGCTGGCTAAACATCCAGGATTTCTTGGTAAAGAAGTTTGGATTAATCCCAACGATGCGACAGAAGTGGTTTTGGTCATTCACTGGGCGACGAAGGAGGATTGGAAAGCTATACCCCAAGCCGAATTAGAAGCTATTGAGCGAAAGTTCACCGCAGCGATGGGAAAATCCTACCCCATTGTGGAGTCAGGCGAGTATCAAGTCCGGAAATTTCCACAAAAGTAGTTGAGGCTCAACAAAACCGATTCCTTGAAGTTTAATTCACTTTAAAAACCAGCATTCAAATGCAAAGCCGTGCTACAAGCACGGGGTTTCAGACCCAAATTTTTGAAGATAGGGATTGGAACGCTGCACGGAACATATTAGAAAAGGCACTACGTACGGCGGGTCACGTCGGAACTAACGCCTCTGGAGAGACTGACCAATACTTGAGTGAGGAAACTCCTTCAAGCAAGTCAACTCACAGAAAGAGGAAATCTAAGAAGTGATTCTTAGAATCCACCGGCTTTTAGCCGTGGGGAGAATGTCAACCCATACCAGAAGAACGCATTAGAGCAGCAGAACAACGCGCGCAATGGTTGGCAGAGAAATTGCGCGAGTTAGGGATAGATCCAGACACTTTTGCTTAAAGTAAGCGCGTTCCTGAAATGTTCCTAAAATATTTAGCGTAAAACTATCTTAGGGAGCGATGCTCCTGTATGTAAAGCTAGACGTTATAACTGCGCCAGCAGGCGATCGAGAATTTTTTGATACTGAGTGAGCAGTTTGATTGCTCGCCACGCAATTTTTGGGCAAATATTACGTTCCGCCATCTGTTTGAGGGAGGCGATTAGAATAGCAGTATCTTTTTGAAGTTGAAGCACGGTTGGTTGGTCAATGACCTCTTCCTGTTGCATCTCTTGTGGAGAGATTTGGGCTTTTGGTGTGTCAATTTTTTCTTGCATTGTTCCACCTCCTATAGTTAGAAAGGTTTCAGAACGGCTTTCCTTGTCGGGAGAAGAACCGTCATCTTGAACTGTATCCCACGGTAGCAATAGCAACTGTCTCAGCCTTGCTATCAACATGAGTGCGTCTTGAGCAGTAGGGATATTAATGTAGATTAAGCCAAAACTGATGGGAGCATACACAGCAAAACATATGGTTTGATTAGACGCAAACATTTGAATTTCTATATCCTCAACATATTCGCTGAAGACAAGGGTATATCCATGCTGTTGCAACCAATTCTTCCAATTCTCATGTAGTACCGATTGAGCCATATTAGTCCAATCAATTAAAATCACTGCGTCTCCTTGCAAAGATTATTGTTAGACCAACAAAGCCCCGTCATCAATGGGACTTGTAATATTAGCAGCACAACTCATGATGGAGAACTGACTCTAGAACCCTAGTGATGTAGAGAACACATTTGATAACGCTCAGATGTGTATTTACACTTTAAATATAAGGTATTTAAATTATCTGAACGTTAATACATAAGTAATCATAAAAAAAGAATCTGAGGATTTTCTGAAGATCCTCAAGATTTTTCTCTTGAACAACAAGATTCCCGACTTCTTCAAGAAGTCGGGAATCTGAGTGTTTGGCTATGCATTATCCATAATGATTATATTTTGTCAATAGATAGTACAGGATGTGAATCATCGCATTCCTCTGAGTGTGATATTTTTGAAATCACTCTAAAATCAGGAAACATGACTGGGGCGGATGTATATACTTGTAGTCAAAAGCTGAGCAGACACAAGTATTATGCCTATAGACTTCTTAACGGCTTGGGGAGTTAGTACTGCTGTTGGGTTTCTCTTCCAACCAGTGATGAAACAATTTGCCCAAGATGTAGGCAAAGATTTATTAAAAGATGTCCTCAAAGATGTATTGAAAGCTATTCCCAGCCAAGTTTTACAGCGATTAAAAAAGGAAGACATAGACATTGCTGCTGGCAAAGCACTCAAAGAATTTTTAGCACTGGTGCAGCAAGAATTACAAGATGCTGATATTCCTGATAACCAAGTTAGAGATTATAACAAACCACTACATAAATTTCTCAATGATAAAAGAGTTCAAGAAATACTAGGAACTCCTTTTCATGATGAGTGTCAAGCTTTAGATACGAACACTTTACAACATATTTGGCACGAACTGAATTTATCATCTCTTCCAGACGAATTTGATTGGAGTAAGCTGGGCAAGCGTTACGTCAAAAAAGTCAAAGCGATTATTCAGGACTCATCGGAACTAAGAGCTATTCTGGATTCCAAAAATCTTGAAAAAATTGCAGAAAACACTACAGAGACTGCTGGGATCATTCCCGATTTTAACTTACCCAAATATCAAAAAGCCATTCGGGAGCGCTACGCCAATCTCAAACTAGATAGCCTAGACACCAGTGGTTACGCCTATAACGAATTGCGGTTATGGCTAATGTTTATCCCTCAAAATGTGCGGCAAGTTCACCAAGTTTTGCCACAAGTTCACGAACTACCAAAAGAACATTTCCGACGACTGCGAGAAAGTGACCAACTAGAAGCAGAAGAAATTTTACAAGAAGAGTTAGAACGCCACAAGCGAGATTATTTTGAACAAACTGTGCGTTCTGTCAAAGAGATTGTCGAGGACAAGCATAATTATAAATATATCGTGGTTTTGGGCGATCCTGGTTCCGGGAAATCTACATTATTGCAGTACCTAGCATTAGATTGGGTAGAACAAACACTTGATCAGCTTGAGAAGAAAAATCATCTGCCGATTCCGTTGCTGATTGAATTACGTGCTTATATGCGGCGACGGGAAGATAAAGAATGCAATAACTTTCTGGAATTTTTCCATAAATGTAGCGGTGCGATCGCTCACCTCAATCAGCATCAATTGCAGGAACAACTCAAGGCTGGTAATGCCTTGGTAATGTTTGATGGTTTGGATGAAGTTTTTGACCCTGGTAGGCGAGAAGATGTTATTACTGATATTCATCGCTTTACTAATGACTACCCCAATGTGCAGGTTATCGTGACTTCTCGCGTGATTGGCTACAAAGCACAACGGCTGCGAGATGCTGAATTTAAGCATTTCATGCTGCAAGATTTGGAACCTGAACAAATTCAGGATTTCATCAATCGTTGGCATTCTGACACTTTTACAGATAAGGTTGATGGAGATAGAAAAAAAGAGCGGCTGCAAAGAGCAATTGACTCATCAAAATCGATTGCAGAACTCGCAGGAAATCCCCTGCTGCTGACAATGATGGCAATTCTCAATCGTAACCAAGAACTGCCAAGAGATAGACCAGAACTTTACAATCAAGCATCGCGGGTGCTGCTTCATCAATGGGATGTGGAACGTGCTTTGGTGGAAGATAAGAGGTTAGACCCGAAAACAATTGATTATAAAGATAAGCAAGCAATGTTGCGTCAAGTTGCTTACCATATGCAAACCAGTGAAAAAGGTTTGGCAGGCAATTTGATAAGTGCGAATGATTTAGAAAGGATTTTGACTGAGTATCTAAAAACCATAGAAGTTGATAAAGCCAGAGAAGCTGCGAGGGTGATGAGGGAGCAACTACGGACTCGCAACTTTATGTTATGTTTCCTGGGTGCAGATTACTATGCCTTTGTCCATCGGACGTTTTTGGAATATTTCTGTGCTTGGGAGTTTGTTTGGCAGTTTAAAGAATCGCGTACGCTGGAAATTGAAGAACTCAAGAGAGAAGTTTTTGGCAAACACTGGCGGGATGAAACTTGGCATGAAGTTTTACGGCTGGTTGCAGGAATGATTGAGCCAAAATTTGTTGGCGAAATTCTTGATTATTTAATGGCGCAAAATGGCGAGGCGGAGAAATTTAGTAACTTGTTTTTGGCGGCTAAGTGTCTTTCTGATGTGAGGAATAGGACGGTAATTGCAAAAACTGCTCAGCAATTACTGAGCCGCTTTAAAGACTTAACCAAATACGACTTAAATTACTATTACAACTCCACGAGTGATTCCCTGAAGAAAATTCTAGCTCGGAAAATTCGTACCCAAGCAGTTACAGCAGTTGCAACGACTTGGAAAGATGACCCCGCAACCCTCCTCTGGCTCAAAGGTCGCGCCACTGCTGATGATAATTCGGATGTGCGAGGTGCAGCAGTCGAAGCATTAGCCAGCAACTTCAAAGATGACAAAGATACCCTAGCCTGGCTCAAAGGTCGCGCCACTGCTGATGATAATTCGGATGTGCGAGGTGCAGCAGTCCAAGCATTAGCCAGCAACTTCAAAGATGACAAAGATACCCTAGCCTGGCTCAAAGGTCGCGCCACTGCTGATGATAATTCGGATGTGCGAGGTGCAGCAGTCCAAGCATTAGCCAGCAACTTCAAAGATGACAAAGGTACCCTCGCCATCCTCAAAGAACGCGCCACTGCTGATGATTATTGGTATGTGCGAGGTACAGCAGTCGAAGCATTAGCCAGCAACTTCAAAGATGACAAAGATACCCTCCCCATCCTTAAAGAACGCGCCACTGCTGATGATTTTTGGAATGTGCGACGTGCAGCAGTCAAAGCATTAGCCAGCCACTTCAAAGATGACAAAGATACCCTCCC